>CAIWKU010000426.1 GCA_903913355.1 uncultured Bacteroidota bacterium
AAAATTTACATTCCTTAGCGCCAAACAGGAAAACAGGTAACGTTCGGAAAACTTGTTTGTATCTGCTAAAGTAACCTCTAGCTACTGTAATTTTGCTATTCATAGATAAAAAATAGTTATATAAATTAAGTACTTTCGCATCATGAAAGCTAAAAAAACAGCTATTACTTCATTTAGCAGGCTTGAGACCATGGATATCGTTAATATGGTCATTGTTTGTCTTTATCTATTGGTAGACCTCATACCAAAGGGAGATGCAATAGATTATAATGGGCCTCAATGGCTATACATGGGGATACTCAATATAATTGTAATACTTTATCTGTTTACTAAATTCAATGCCAAACATTCAGAATATCGTTCCCAAATCGGTACTATATTTTTAACAACCCCAGTAATTGTCTATTCAGTCTATTTCGCCATCTCAGGTTTGAGTTTTTTCTTCGCCTTTAATCAGTCTGAATTTTTAGTCTGCTATTCTCGTTTTGTGATTACGTTCATTGGTTTTATTAATATCCTATTATTACTACCCAAAAGCGAAAAAATAATCCCCTTTATCGCTCAATTAATAAGTTTATTGGTTTTCATACAGGCAATTGAGGCTTTAGAGGCATTTTTCTCAGAAGTAAGTACCAATGGATTGTCGACTGCAATTCAAAGCATGAAAGGTGATACAGGAAACAAAAATATATTTTCGAGTAGTACAGCTATAAAAATCCCCTTTGTTTTATACTCTTTATACCATGGAAAAAAATTACAAAAAATATTAAACTTTGTCATTTTAACTCTTACTCTTTACGCCCTGTTTATTGCAAATACAAGGTCAACATTTGTTGGAGTTCTATTCCAGCTATTTATATATTCAGTCTTCTTCATTTATGATTATTTATCCCATACTGATGGCAGAACCCTTATTCAAAAACTAAGTTTATTTATTGTGCCTCTGATTGCAGGAGTTTTGCTAGCCCAAATTACACTAGATACTCAAAAAAGATTAACGATAGATCAGAACCAGGTAGACTATGGCTATGGCTCTTTCACCCAAAGAATTAGTAGTATTGATTTTTCCGAATCGGGTTCTTCAGGAAGAAATCATATCTGGAAAGCAGGTTGGGGCCTTTTTAAAGACCATAAGTATACCGGGATAGGATATGGGAACTGGAAAATCTGCTCTATTCCATATGAGCGATTTGATAATGGCGACAATACAGTCAGCGTTCATGCACACAATGATTTTCTTGAGTCTTTTGGGGAAACAGGTATTTTTGGAGGAGGTGCTTATCTGCTTATTTTTCTACTGATTCCGCTGCTATCTTTTAAAAACCTGTTTTCAAAAGAAATTCCCAATGAAAGCAAAATATTATTGCTGCTATCATTAATTGGCCTGGGAGGCTATTTTTTTGATGCCCTATTTAATTTCCCAATGGAAAGGGCAACTATGCAAGTATATTTTGTTTTATTGTATGCTTTAAATATAAATGAGAATTACAAGCTCAGGTCTTTTCGCAACATCAGGCCCAGGTCTACTACAAACAGTTTACAAGTCTATTTACCAGTAGCCTTATTTCTTGCATTGCCTTCCACTTTAATTACATATAAAACATGGGAGTCAATGGTTGTTCAGAACACTATTTTTCCAGATATCAATGCAGATGTGCTTACTTATAAGTCCTATGACATAAATGAACAATTTCCTTCCATACCCAATCTTACTATGTGGGGCTTGCCTATTAGTTCAATAAAAGGCAGGTATCTTATTAATGATAAGAAATTTGAAGAAGGAGTAGCCATGCTGGATAAAGTTTCAAAAGAAAATCCTTTTCTCTACTACGCCGAATTTTTGAAAGGGAAAATGTATTATGAGAATGCGCAGTACGACAGCGCCTACAAATATGCAATCATAGCTTTTGATAACCGCCCTCTCAACCTGGCATATTTCGGTCTTTTATCTTTCGCTTGTGCCCAAAAAAATGATTCCCTGCGCCTAAAAAATGCTTTTGTCGAATTCAATAAATATAGAAAAGATCCGGCAGTTGCAGGTGCCTGGAATAATTACCTTTTTGCCCTTACCCGTATGAAATATCCTGTACCGTTTATGCTTAAAGTAGCAGACAGTGCATTGGTATTATTTCCCAAGGATTCTGTGACCATTAGTAATAGCAGAACCTTGCATCAAATGGCAGGGGATAATAAAATTGCAAATACTGTTGGTCAGCCTACAAACCCTACTCAGGGCATAAATACAGAAAATGCACCTGCTTCCGTAGCAAACCCAAATACTCCGCCTCCTCAATTGACAGGCGCAATGAAAGATAGTGCTATGTTTTATGATATTTTTAAAAGAGGGAATGAAGCATTTGTGAAAAATGATTTTAAAAAAGCGATAGACCTATATCAAAAAGCCCAAATTATTAACCCCACATTTTATCCTGCTATGGAAAACATTGGACTATCCTATTTTCTGCTTCAGGACTATGGAACCGCTGTACAGTATCTTGACAAAGCCATTGCCAGTAAAATGTCTGTGGATGGCAAAGCAGAATACTTTAGAGGAATTGCATTAATTGATATGGGAAAACGAGATGAAGGATGTCAATCTTTTCTGGTTTCGGAAGGCAAGAAATATTATGATGCCAGAAGATTATATGATTTGAATTGTGTACCGCAACCAGCTACTCCGCAAAACCCTCCGAAACAATAGTTTTCATTCATATTAAGGGTATAGAACAAAACCAGCACAGGCTGGTTTTGTTCTATACCCTTAATAAATATTTGTCAGCTTATATTGATTGAATAACTTTAATCGTCAATAAAAATTCTTATTCCCTTTATCAATGATATTTATGGAAGCTACTGAACCGCAGGTTTATCCCGAATCTATCCGATGGGGAATCATTGGATGTGGCAATGTAACTGAAAAAAAGAGTGGCCCGGCGTTTAATAAAATTCCCGGCTCCGCCTTGATTGCCGTTATGCGCCGTGATGCAGAGAAAGCACGAGACTATGCAAACAGGCATCATGTTCCCAAATGGTATTCAGATGCGAATGCACTTATAAATGATCCTGAAGTGAATGCCATTTATGTAGCTACCCCACCCGGCTCGCATGAAGTTTATACAGTGGCAGCTTTACAAGCAGGCAAACCAGTATATGTTGAAAAACCTATGTCTATAGATACGGCTTCATGTACCCGTATGTTAGCTGTTGCAGAAAAAACGAGGATTAAACTAACTATAGCCCATTACAGAAGGGCACTTCCCATGTTTCTTAAGATAAAAGAATTCATTAGCAACAATACGATTGGTAATGTACGATCGATAAGACTCAGTATGCTACAACCAGACAATTCTAAAGTAATTGCTGATGCTGAAACAAACTGGCGGGTGAATCCAGTTCTTTCCGGAGCAGGGCTTTTTTATGATCTGGCTCCTCATCAATTGGATATCCTATTATTTTTCTTTGGAAACCCTACTGAAGTATCGGGGTTTTCAGCTAACCAGGCGGGTTTGTATGAACCTGAGGATATTGTTACCGGAATCATGCGTTTACCGGGAGATATACTTTTTAACGGTCAATGGTGTTTTACGGTTGCAGATGAAGCAAAAGAAGATATCTGTGAAATAGTTGGCTCCAAAGGCCGTATCTCATTTCCTGTATTTGGGTATGAAGTAACTATCCAGACAAAAGAAAAACACGAAGTGCTCAGTTTTACCCCTCCCACACATATTCAACAGCCAATGATTGAAAAAGTAGTTCAATATTTTTCAGGAACCGGCCCTAACCCTTGTTCAGCCAAAGATGCGATTGAATCAATGAAAATAATGGAGCAGTTTGTTTATGGCTCTTCCTAAGAAATAATCATTCGCAGATACTAATGATTGTTAATTGTTGATTCTGCAAGTTTTTTATCAATTATTTCGCGGGAAGACATTATTTTCTTTTGAATATTTTCTGTGAGACCGCCCGTATTAATATCTGTCATCTTACCGATTGCAGCTTTATACCAGTTTGCCCATACGCTGATAATATGTTCCTGCTCCTCGAGCTTAGCTCCTTTTTGAACAGCTTCTTTACTTAATACATATTCAATCTGTAACCGATCGAGGGCATTTTGGGTTATCTCATCTATCAATAACAGAGTAGTTTTTTCGTTAGCGGCACACAAAGTAAATGCAGCAGCGAGTGCACTTACACCAACATTCTTCATTTCACTGGGAGATACCATATCTAATCTATCCCCATCTGTATGATAAAACTGATCTGTAAAATGCCACATTAAAAGGCCTGGAATCTTTGCATCTAAAAATGGAGTATGGTCACTCCCACCTTCAAATGGATTGGCATTAATCACCCAGCGATTCTCTTTACCCTGCTGCCTGCATCGGTTTAATAAAAAATCATTGAAGTAATGCGGAAACATATCCGACTCCTTCAGTGGTCTGCCACCCCATTCTGTATGTTTATCATTTCCTCTAGTCCATATAGCAGAAGGGTCAGGCATTTTCTCTATGAGAAAGCTGCCCCCTGTTTTTGTAATATCCTCACCAACCATATCCAGACTCAGACCCCAATGAATACCTTTTGCTCTGATTGAATCATCTCGAATATACCTGCCCGTTGAAACAATTTCATCTCCCCATAAAAAAGTAATGGTTCTTGCAGGACTAAACTTTTTGTCTTTAATTAGTTTTGCAGTAATCCTGGCCATTTCAGCAAGTGTTCCTACACCCGTAGCATTATCATTGGCACCTGGCTCCTGAACATGTGCACTAAATACAAACCTTTCATCTGGAAAGGAAATGCCTCTTGCATTGGCCACTAACGTAAGTTCTTCGGCTGTATATATTTTTGATGTTACTTTAACGAGCACTTTTACGGTGCCCTTTGCCAAAGCAGCTTTTAATTTTTCTTTTGCATCAAAGGAAAGTACAATCCCCCATTTCTGTCTGGCAGAATCGAGATAAGGAATATTCTGAAACTGGATAGAGTGTATATTTTTTTGGGGCTGGGTATAAGCAGGAATCGAATAAGCCAACACCCCTATTGCTCCGTTTTTCAATGCATTATTATATAGTGCCCCTGCTGAAGATTCACCAAATACAATTTTTCCGGTAAGGTCTTTGCCTTCGAAATCTGCTTTTGTCCCTTTCCCTACATAAACTATTTCTGCGATAACACCCTCTTCTGGGGTGCTGGCTGAATTGATGGCAATCATATTTCGGTTGGTTGCAGATTGTAAAAGTGGTTCGTTTTCACCAAGAATGGTTAGCGATGAACTAACCGGTTCCCATGTAGGTCTTCTCATTTTACGTTTTTCAATACGATAAGTTAGTGGCCCATCTGATTCCCCATTTACTTCCTGTACAAACCCGGCAGATTGTAAAATATTTTCTACATAATGAATACTTGCATTAAACCCTGTATTGCCGGCAATTCGCCAGTATTTTTCAACAAAACCAACTGTTTTATAGGCGTTCGCCTCTTGAAAATAATTACGTAACAGAGGATAATATCCATCCACTACAGATCCGTTTGTTTTTTGAGATTGCCCAACTAAACAGACTAACAACAAGATCAATA
>CAIWKU010000427.1 GCA_903913355.1 uncultured Bacteroidota bacterium
CTGATAGATATGCATGTGCACCTGGAATCAGAAACGAATCCGAATAGGTATATGGAAACGTTTACATTCAATCCGGCAGATTATGCATTTCAGTCGGTTGTATTTGCCGAAAGAACCCTGATGGCAGGCTTTACCACCGTTCGTGACCTGGGTGGCAGTGGGGTAAATATTTCTTTGCGAAATGCGATCAATAAGGGACTGATAAAAGGACCACGGGTATTTACTGCCGGGAAAACCATTGCTTCTACTGGTGGGCACGCAGACCCCACCAATGGGTACCGGAGAGACCTGATGGGCGATCCCGGTCCGGCACAAGGTGTAGTGAATGGGGTTGATGAATGTGTAAAAGCAGTTCGTCAACGATATAAAGAAGGAAGTGATGTAATCAAAATAACTGCTTCCGGTGGCGTATTAAGTGTAGCCAAAAGTGGAGAAAACCCACAGTTTACAGAGGCGGAAATGAGGGCGATTGTAGAAACTGCAAAAGATTATGGGTTTAAAGTTGCTGCACATTGTCATGGAGCTGAAGCCATGAAAAGAGCCATTCGTGCAGGAGTTAATTCCATTGAACATGGTACCTATATGGATGAAGAGGCAATGACCCTGATGAAAAAAATGGGAACCTATTATGTGCCTACTATTATCGCGGGTAAATCAGTAGCAGACTCAGCACTCAAGCCCGGTTATTTTCCTGATCTGGTAACGCCCAAGGCACTCGCAATTGGTCCTAAAGTGCAAAGCACATTTGCACTTGCTTATAAAGCCGGTGTGAAAATTGCTTTTGGTACGGATGCGGGCGTGTATGCACATGGAAAGAACTGGTTGGAATTTGTATATATGACAGAAGCCGGAATGCCCATTCTGGAAGCGATTAAAGCAGCCACGGTAAATGCGGCAGATCTGTTGGGAGATAATCGATTAGGGGCTATAGAAAAAGCCAAACTGGCGGATATTATTGCGGTTGAAGGAGATCCTACTAAAGATATTAAGGCAATGAGCAGGGTGAAATTTGTAATGAAGAACGGGGTAGTGTATAAGAATGAGTAGAGCAAACTATTCAGAACACAAATTTTTCAAAAATCAACTTATTGGATTAGGCTTTCCATTTGCGCAACTGTTGTAATAAAGCACGCAAATCTTTTGGAATTTCGGCCTCCAAATCAAAGTCCTGCCCATCCATTGTAAAATGTAAGCGATTAGAATGCAGCGCCAGCCTGGATAAAATGGGTTTCTCTTCATCAGCTGAACGGGAAAGTTTGAAATTCCGCTTGAACGCGGAGAGTAATACGGGTTTGGGATCACCATATAATTCATCACATACGATCGAATGGCCAATATGCTGCATATGCACCCGTATCTGGTGAGTTCGCCCCGTATGTATTCTGAAACGAACCCAGGAATATTGTCGAAATGATTCCAGTACCTCATAATCCGTTAAAGAAGTTTTCCCCTTGGTATGGGTCATCATCTTAGTGGTTTTACCCGGATGCTCCATAATAGCTGCATCTACACTACCCGATGGGCTCATCATATTACCATATACCAATCCCACATAATATTTTTCCATCTCCCTTCCTTCAAATAATTGGGAAAGCTGTTTGTGCGCCTCTTCGGTTTTTGCAAATACAATCACACCGCTGGTATCGCGGTCTAATCTGTGTACAGTAAATATATTCCCATATCTTTCTTTAAGAAGATCTTTCAAAGAGATTTCCTGCCCAAGCCTGTCCGGCACACTCAATAACCCCGAAGGTTTATTAATGGCAATTAACTGATCGTTTTCAAATATGATATCCAATGGCATAATAAAGCGAATACGGTGAAAATTAGCAATAAACTACTAATCGGTTTCCTCGGTGGTTCTCTCTGTGTCTTTTCCTTTACGTAAGAAAGATTTATTCATGAACTTGAGTAGTCTTACTTCTTTTTCATTCAGAAACCGCCATTTACTTCTGTCAACATTTTTCTTGGTCAGGTTAGCAAACATGACCCTGTCGAGGGCTTTTACATCATAACCCAGGTGCTCAAATATCCTTCTTACAATCCGGTTTCTGCCACTATGTATTTCAATACCTACCACATGTTTATCTTTTGGATCGGCATACCCTACTGCATCAGCCGCAACAAAACCATCTTCGAGTGTAACACCGCTCATTATACTGTCCAGATCTTTTTTAGTAACAGGCTTATCTAAGGTTACTTCATAAATTTTCTTTACTTCAAATGATGGATGTGTAAGTTTTTGTGCCAACTCCCCATCATTGGTTAATAATAATACACCGGTTGTGTTTCTGTCTAACCTTCCTACCGGATATACTCTTTCGGGTGTGGCCTGTTTGATTAGGTCCAATACCGTTTTTCTTCCTTGGGGATCATGGGATGTGGTTATAAAATCTTTAGGCTTATTCAATAGAATGTAAACAGCATTTCTTTGCAGAAAAACAGGTTTGCCTTTTACAATCACTTTATCAATTCCGGAAACTTTATAGCCTGGCTCAAATATTTTATCTCCGTTTACGGTTACTTTTCCTTCTTTAACCAGTTCTGCAGCTTCTCTTCTGCCACAGACACCTGAATGTGCTATGAATTTATTTAGAGGCATTAACTCAGAAGCTGTGTTTTTCTCATCATTCGCAACCATTGGTTTACCTTGCGATGAAATGCCTGGTTTTCTGCCTCCGTTACTGCCAGCTTTTTTAGGAACTGCTTTTCCGGAATCTGGTCTGTTAGAATGGGAAGTGTAGCGCTGGTTGGTAACCTTATTTTCTTTGGGAGCCGTATCAATTCCCCTCATTTTATCTTTCTTCTTCTGCCGCATTTCCTCGCCGGCTGCGCGGGCTTCTGCCTTTACTTTTTTCTTTTCCTGACGAAACGCTTCTTTAATAGCGCTTCCTTTCTTCTTATTGGCAAACTTGTCGAAGTTGTCCGTACGTGGTTTTTTCATGATTCAGTATTTATGCTGTTTTTCAACAGGAACTGCAAAGATACGCTATTTGGTGGTAGGGCATTGGCTGTTGGACATCAGCAGTTGGACAGTATCTGTTGGCATTTGGCTATTAGCCATTGGCTTTGAACTGAATTTGAATGGTTGAATATTTTTCGCTAACTGCCAAAAGCCAACTGCCAGTAGCCAATGGCTAATAGCCAAATACCAATAGCCAAAAGCTAATCTACTTCCCTTTATTTGCCAATTGTCCGCAGGCAGCATCTATATCTTTACCGCGACTACGTCTTAGTCGGGCATTTACACGATTGGATTCAAGTATGCCCATAAAATTTTGAATCCCTTCTTCATCAGGTTTGGTAAAGCGGAAAGCATCTATGGGGTTATATTCGATTATGTTAATCAGATCGGCAGGAATCTGGCGATATACTTTTACCAACTCTTCTGCATCTTTTTCTGAATCATTCAGGTTCTTAAAAAGAATATACTCAAGTGTGATTTCGTTGCCGGTTTGCTTATAGAAATAATTCAATGCTTCGATCAACACTTTAATATTATTGGTTTCATTGATGGGCATGATCCCGTTTCGTTTGGTATCATTCGCCGCATGTAAGGATAGTGCCAGTTTGAAACGCACTTTATCATCACCCAATTGTTTGATTTGTTTTGCCACACCCGCGGTGGATACGGTTATCCGTTTCGGACTCATGAAAAGACCATCCTCTGCTGAAATACGTTCAATGGCTTTAAGTACATTGCTATAATTCAGCAAGGGCTCACCCATCCCCATGAATACAATATTGGATAATTTTTTCTGAAAACTTTCTTCACTTTGCTGGTTAATGAGTACCACCTGGTCATAGATTTCATCATAGGTAAGATTCCGCTTCCTGTCCATATACCCGGTAGCACAAAATTTACAGCTAAGACTACAACCTATCTGCGAGGAAACACAAGCAGTTTTGCGCTCTTCAGTGGGAATCAGCACACCTTCCACAAAATGTCCGTCAAAAGTTTTGAAACGGC
>CAIWKU010000428.1 GCA_903913355.1 uncultured Bacteroidota bacterium
CCCTCTTTCTCTCTCTCGATCTTTTCAATTGTCACTTTAACGTAATCCCCCTCTTGGATGTGTTCAAGCTCGCATACCTCAGTGGGTATCGTAATTCGTCCACCTTGGATTACTTTCAACGTAGCAGAATGTATTTGTGTCATATAAATCCCAAACAAAGATACACTTTACACACATTTAATACTTTCCAATAAAATTTTTACTGTTCTGACTTGGCGATAGATTTTATTGATTCTTTCAGATTTGCAAGTGCTATTAAATCCAAAGATGAATCCTTTTCAGAAACAAGGATAGGAAATGTCGAATAGACCAACTGAATAAATCGGTTCCAAGTTAGAATTTTAGTGCTGCTTATCACATAATCCAATGTAAGTTTTTCATCATTTGATAAATGTACTGGGTGGTTCTCGTTAGACAATTTAATCAATGTCTTTTTAGCACCGTAATAATTTTGGATGTCTTCTACCGCGAAAACACTAGAATTTGATTGGGCCGTATTGTAAATATCCCAAACAAATGGGCCGAAATTATTAAATTTCCATTGAATCCCCGTAATTTGCCTTTTGTTTTTTAAAGCAAATCTCCAATCAGCTAAATAAACAAGTTTTGTAAGTCGGGCATTCGACAATTCGGACTTGTAAGGATAGTTTTTAAGAAGGTAAACCATTACGTCAGTTAATTCGCTCATTTCAAATCCGTTTTAAATTTTAACTATTGGTCTCCCAACTCTCGCCAATATAGGGATTGGGTAATTCCAACTTTAAAATAATTTCGATGCCTATCTTAATTGGATCTGAGTTCCTAAACAGATCATCCAATCCCGTTTTTGTAAATCGTGACTTTTTCGTAGATTCAATAATAAATACGGCCTTTGGGTGATGATTCTCCCCAATCCTAAACCCGTAGATTAATGTGGGTTTCATTGAAAATTGCTCGGCTTCAGAACGGGGAATATGTTCTAAATTCTCTAATACACGGTAATATTCGTCAGTTTGTGTAATCGGATCTGGATAAATTTTGAAATACTCCCCGTCCGTCCAAGTATGAGATATTGCACCTTGGTCGGGAGGATAAAAATGTCGACGTACTGAATTATAGAGAGGGTTAGCTGAATAACGGGCAATTGGAAAAAAACCCTCTTCATCAAATACATACAAACTTATTCGATCCGTATAATGCGGCTGATCGCAGAATTTGAGGATGCAATCTCCGATATATTTGTTTAAAAATTTTGCAATTTCGCGGATGGTATCTTGGTGATATTCATCTTCGCTTGCAAGTTCATCGACTTGGTCTTTTAAGTCTTGGTTTTCCCTCTCATAATCTTTTATTCTCTTTTTACCGTTGTGTGACAACCATAATGAGATCCCTGAAACAACAATAAGGCCAATGCCGCCTATAGCAAGCAATATTCTTAATGCATCGGTTGAGAGTAGGGTAAAAATTGCAGCATAAATCGCAATATAACTACCGGTGATTAATGTAACATATTCTGGATAGTCCGATAGCCACGTCTCAAATTTTTCGACGTACTCCCAAAGCATTTTTTGTAATTCCTTTATTTTTATTTTATACGGTATGTCTGAGTTATTGCTTAGCATATATAAAGAAAATTGATTAAAATATTCTGGTCTGTAAAAAAGCCGAGGATATTCTACGATGCGCGCATGATCACTCATCTGCGCTCACCGCCCACCGCGATGCAACACCAACCGCGTAAGCGGTTGATCCACCGCAGAC
>CAIWKU010000429.1 GCA_903913355.1 uncultured Bacteroidota bacterium
GAAGATACGGGTGCAGCAGGGGCTTCCTGCATTACTTCGGCTTCTTCGGTGCCATTAGCGGTTTTGAGGGTAATGGGTTTACGCGGACGGGCAGATTTTTTCTTCGGATCATCCTTGGTTTCGCTGGCGGTAACGGCCTGGCCATCCAGAATTTTGTAGATCAGTTGCTGTTTGTCCAATTTTTTGGTACCGGAAAGTTTCAGATCCTCTGCAATATCCTGCAACTCGGGCAAGAGCATTTCGTTTAATTGCGCAATGTCGTACATAAAAAAAGAGTCAGATTAAAAGGGGGGTTCAAATTGTCAATGGTTAAAAATCCAGTCTAAGGAAAAGTTGAACTCAGATCGGGTTATGTGATATTCTTTTGAGCGGAAAGAGAGTAAACTGATGTGTCGGGAGCTAAATAAACACCGAATCAGCTTGGTTTCCACTGCAATGTTAAGACAGTTTTTCGGAAAACAAGAATTTTTACAAGGAATTCCGCATTCTCAGCCTGTTAAAAAAGAGGGGAAGGGGGGTTTCGTTATCTTTGCGGGAATTGGGTTATGATTGACGAATAACCTGAATTATACTGTTCAAGCAATAATCGTTATTAAAAGATGTTTAACCAGAGAACAAAAATCAAGCAATTATTAAGTAGTGGAGTAGCCGGCCAACAGGTAACCGTTATGGGCTGGGTAAGAACTTTCCGTAATAACCAGTTTATTGCCCTGAATGATGGTAGTACCAATCATAATGTACAGGTAGTGGCCACCCTGGGCGCATTTGATGAGGCTTTGCTGAAAAGACTCACCACCAATGCCTCTATAAAAGTTACGGGAGAAGTGGTGAGTTCTTTGGGTAAGGGACAGGCCCTTGAAGTAAAAGCCGCTACCATTGAAATATTGGGTGATAGTGATGCAGAAAAATATCCTTTACAGCCTAAAAAACATAGCCTGGAATTTTTGCGTGAGAAAGCCCATCTGCGATTTCGTACCAATACTTTCGGGTCGGTGTTTCGGGTAAGACATTCACTGGCATTTGCCGTACACCAGTTTTTTCATGATAAAGGATTTATTTACCTGCATACACCGGTAATTACTGCCAGTGATGCAGAAGGCGCGGGAGAAACGTTTCGGGTAACAACTTTGCCATTCGAGAATACACCCCGTGCAGATGATGGCAGTATTGATTTTAAAGAAGATTTTTTTGGAAAGAGCACCAATTTAACCGTAAGCGGACAGCTGGAAGGTGAACTGGGTGCCATGGCATTTAGTGAGATCTATACATTCGGTCCCACGTTTCGTGCAGAGAACTCCAATACCACCCGCCACCTGGCCGAGTTCTGGATGATTGAGCCTGAAATGGCATTTCATGATCTGGAAGACAATATGAACCTGGCCGAAGAATTTATCAAATACCTGATCCGTTTTGCGATGGAGCATAACCGGGAGGATATTGAGTTTCTGGCGCAGCGCCTGGCCGAAGAAGAAAAACAATTACCACAGGATAAGCGCAGTGAGTTAGGCCTGATTGAGAAATTGGAATTTGTGGTAAACAATGATTTTGAAAGAATCACGTATACCGAAGCGATAGAGATTTTAAAAGAAAGCAACCATAACAAGAAAAAGAAATTCCAATACCCGGTAGAGGGCTGGGGTATTGATTTGCAGAGTGAGCATGAGCGTTACCTCGTAGAAAAACATTTCAAGAAACCGGTCATTCTTACCAATTACCCCAAAGGAATCAAAGCCTTCTATATGCGCCAGAACGATGATGGCAAAACCGTAGCCGCTATGGACATACTGGCCCCCGGCATAGGCGAAATAGTAGGCGGCTCACAAAGAGAAGAGCGCCTCGATAAACTCGAACAACGAATGGCCGAAATGAATATCCCCGCCCACGAACTCAGCTGGTACCTCGATACCCGCCGCTTCGGAACGGTCCCCCATGCCGGCTTCGGACTAGGTTTCGAGCGTGTGGTACAATTTGTTACGGGAATGACGAATATCCGCGATGTAATTGCCTTTGCCAGAACCCCGAAAAATTGTGAGTTCTAATCAGCCAAACCTTAAATTTTTTTGATATAAGTATTTAATTATATTTATGGGGTACGGTTAGATGCGTTATTGCTAAATAAACATCTGACAGTACCCCATACATTGTGCATCTGTTTCCAAATATGAACAGGGTTGCGCAGCATAACCAACTAAATATTTTATCAAAAATTAATGCATGGAAAACACAGAGTCCGTAACAAAACAAGTACGCTCCAGCTGGTTTAAAAAATTCATTGAATGTTTATTTGTTGGTATTGCAGTGGGTAATACGCTGAGTATGATTTTAGAACTGCTGCCAGAAAAATGGATAAACCAGCTGAGTCAGCAAGTTTGGTATATCATTTTTATCGGTTCAATGGCCATACCCGCATTGGCAGGAATTATTTATAGCATCTACTGGCACCGCAAAGAAAAAAAGGATGCAATCAACTCCCCTATTCGCCATGCATGGTTCAGGGCAATACTTAGGTACTGGCTGGCGCTCGAGATAGCCACCTATGGTTTTGCCAAAATTTTAAAAACACAGTTCAGTCATTCCTATTTACGTAGCGATACGCCTATTGGTGAGTTAAATGGCTTTAGCCTTACCTGGCATTATTTTTCTCACAGCTATATCATGACCGTAATTATTGCACTGGTGCAGATTATTGGCTCGGCCTTACTGCTTACCAGGCGAACCACGCTATTGGGGGCAACGATTTTGTTACCGGTTCTGTTGAACATCATGCTGATCAATATTTTTTATGATATTGCCTTGGGTGCTTTTATCAATTCAGTTATTTTTTCATTAGGGCTGATCTATTTATTATCCCTGGAATGGGCACCTTTAAAAATGATATACCTGCATTCGGTATCGCAATTGCCAGCAATCCAATTCGGATTTGTAAAAAACGTCATACGCTTTTTATGTATAGCCACGGCTTTTGGTTTTATCTATTTTTTAGTTAGCCAGCGGCCCGAGTCGCCATTGGTGGGTAAATGGAAAGTGGTTTCGCTACAGAAAAATGGGGTTGCTGCAAAACCCGATACCTGGCTAACAGATTCGCTTGCCTGGTCGAATGTTTATTTTGAAGAAAATGCGCGTATGGCGTTTTGTGCCAATCCTTATTTTTTTGAAGATAAGCGCGCCACCTACTCACATTACGATTTCGACACCTTAAAAAAGACATTAACATTTACCACCTGGATCTCAGATAAAAAAACAGATACTTCTGTAGTGAAAGTGCTCAGCTATACCCCCCATGAATTATCCTGGCAGGGAAAATTTGGCAAAGACAGTTTCCTGGTAAAAATGCAACCCGTTCAGCTAAAAACAGACACGAAGTAATCGATAAACGCTTACCACAAAGGAACCTGCCCCACGAATAAAAGGCAAAATCACAAAAAATTCGTGGATAATGCGTTAATAATGCCCTGTCTCCCTATATTTGCACTC
Source organism: uncultured Bacteroidota bacterium (assembly GCA_903913355.1). Taxonomy (GTDB): domain Bacteria; phylum Bacteroidota; class Bacteroidia; order Chitinophagales; family Chitinophagaceae; genus Sediminibacterium. Next base: position 3,475 of record CAIWKU010000429.1, read on the forward strand.
CTTTTTACCCCTATGGGCTAAAAAATTGAAGTACAAAGTGCGCCTCGCGCGCCGAAGCTTCAGCGAAGGTGCGGTAGCTCAGTCGGTAGAGCAAAGGACTGAAAATCCTTGTGTCGCCGGTTCGATCCCGGCCCACACCACTTAAAAGCCTTGATAATCAATTAGTTAATTGATTATCAAGGCTTTTTTAATGCAAAAAAATGTAGATAAGTGCATAAAAGTACTCCTGCCAGGTGTACTTACAGAGACCAAAAATTGAGCCTTTTTCCTGGGGTTTAATTTGCATTTAAAAGCATTTTTTAGCACTTCTGCTAGTAGATCAAAAGAAACAATTTTATACACTGTTAAACTTTTGAACATGCTAAATCAACAAAAAACCACATTGGAAATCCATTTTACCTTCTTTTGTAGGTCAACACGACAACTGGAAAACCAGGAAAGCCCAATTGTTTTCCGTACCATTTACAGGGGCCAGAGAAAAGATGTATTCACGGGCCTTAGCTGTCCGCCAAAATTCTGGCTAAAGGAAGAAAAAAGGGTAAGTCATAAACACAAACCGGCACCCGAAATAAACAAGCAACTTCAATCCATTTTATTTAGTGCAACACAATCTTTTCAAAACCTAAAATTTGCCAGGGAAGAATTTTCGATTGATGAGCTACTCGATTGTATCAAAGGCAAAACACCACCTCCGCAAACTATATCAGAGTACATAGTTTTAAAAGAAGCAGAAATTGAAAAAAGAGTTGGTTCAGACCTGGCAACCACAACTTATTATAAATACAAACGAACTATTAGATACTTTAATGAGTTTCTACAAATAAAGAAGTCGATTCGGAATATCACGGTAAGTAAAATTGACGATGAGCTTTTAAATGATTTTTTTAAATACTTAAGAAAAGACAAAAACAACAGTCATAATTCCTGCTGTGCTTTGATGGGTTGTTTAAGTGTTGTGTTACAACCTGCCATCAAAAACAAAGTAATTAAGGTAAACCCATTTCTTGGTATAAAACTTGGTCGTAAAACAGTAAATAGAGACTACCTCGAATTAAATGAAATAAAAAAAATACAAGTCTTAGAAAATTTATCACCTGAGTTAAAAATGAAAAGAGATATCTTTTTGTTTGCTTGCTTTACAGGGTTGCCTTATGGGGACTTAAAAAAATTAGCAAGAGAACATATCGTTGAAGACAATGATGGTTCAAAATATATCAGGCATGAAAGAATTAAAAACGGAAAAGCTAGTGTTATTCCATTGTTGCCAGCTGCAGAAGAGCTTTTGAAATCATATTCAACAACAGGCGATTGCCGAGATTTTAAGTGGAAAGTTGTTTCTAATCAAAAATTTAATCTTGCACTAAAAGTGATAGCTGAAAAAGCCATGATAGATAAACATTTGTTTGTCCATTTAGGACGTCATACGTTCGCGACAACCATTACA
>CAIWKU010000430.1 GCA_903913355.1 uncultured Bacteroidota bacterium
ATGCCGAAATCTCTTATGCCGATCTGGGCAAGAAACTATTTGTTTCCGGAGGTACCATTCATGTACGAATCAAAAAACTGGAAGAACTAAAAGTGGTGAAAGGTAAAAGATTATCTGTAGATCTCAAATCCCTGGGTTATGATGTCATTGCCTTTATTGGGATTTATCTCGAAAAAAGCTCCCTCTATGATTCTGTTGCCAGGGAACTGAAAAAAATTCCACAGATAGTCAGGCTCAATTATACCACCGGCAATTACAGCATGTTTGCAGAGATCGTTTGTAAAGACATACAGCAACTCCGTTTTGTATTACACGACGAACTTCAAAAGATCAAAGGAATTGAGCGTACGGAAACATTTATTTCACTCGAAGAAAGTCTGGATAGAAATGTAGTAGTGGCAACCCAATCCTGATGCAGAATAAATTGTATTTTCATTATCTATGCAGAACTCATTAAACCTGGTAACCCTGATTGCGGCTTTACAAAAGCAATGGAAAATCATCATCGGATTTGTGATAGTTTCAGGTATCGTAACATCCGTTACCGTATTTCTGGTGCCACAATATTATCGTTCATCTGCTACCATTGTATCTGCTAATCCAATGCTGGCCGATAAAGCCAGATTATTTAATACCCAAATACAGAGCCTCTATTCCTATTTCGGAAATGGGGATGATCTGGATCGGATCTATGGAATAGCCGATTTGGATACCACTTACAAAGCATTAGTGGATGAATTCTCATTGGTAAGCTATTATCAACTGGTTGATGATAGTCTGCCAATACTTAAACGAAAAGCTTTATTGCAATTACGAAAGGATCTATTGCTGCAAAAAACGGAACAGGGTCAACTAAAGATTATTGCGTGGACAAAAGACAAACAACTTTCCAGCAAACTGGTGAACCGAATGGTAGCCATTTTACAAGAAACCGAATCTGGCATCTGGCAGAAAAATTATTCGCGATCCATTACTGCTATTCTCAGCGCTATTACATCAATGCAAAATGAATATACTGCACTGGCCGATCGATTAGGAACCGCGAATGTGGTTCAGCATGAACTTATCGTTGCCCAAATGCAAACCCTGCTTGAACAGATCAAACAATACAAGAAAACCAACGATGAGTTTAAACTGGCTTTGGCCAATAGTCCAAATGCATTATATGTAATGGAATCCGCAACACCTGCCTCCAAAGCAGAAAGACCCGATAAGCCTGCCGTTATTTTGATTTCTTTGTTAATAGCTTTTGTTTTCAGTTGCTTTTTGGTATTGGTGAATGATAGAAAAAATATTGCCTGATATGTTAGTGTTCGCAACGCCATATCAACGCAGATGGATTCTGCCATTTTTTATTTTTATGGTATCGGTTGTGCTGGCGATTACACAACAGGAGCCATGGTTACTGGTCATTCCTTTTTTATGGATTTTGATTCCGCCATTGTATAATTATTTTATTAAGGATACGGAACAATTGTTCTGGTTATTATTTCTGGTATTACCCTTATCTACAGAATGGAGCCTAAATCCTTCCCTCGGTCTCGATTTTCCGGATGAGATTATTATGTGGTTGCTAACGGGCATTTGTATTGTTAAACTGATACATACACCCAAATGGTTTCCCAATTCGCTGGCAACACATCCCTTGTTTCTAGTTCTCGGCATTTATTTTTTATGGCTGGCGATCACCATTGTTTTCTCCGTTGAGCCTATTTTATCAGTAAAATTTGTGTTAGCCAAAACCTGGTTCATCATTCCTTTTGTCATGCTTCCTCAGATATTACTTTCCTCAATGAATCGAATAAGAAAAATGGCATTATGCTTAGTAGTCCCTATGTTACTGGTAGTTGTTCAGGTATTGATCAGGCATTCATTCTATGCACTATCATTTGAAAGCATCAAGAAAATTATGTCCCCTTTTTTCCGGAATCATGTAAATTATTCTTCAATGTTGGTTTGCCTGCTGCCGGTAGGTTGGTGTTTCTGGAAACTGACACCCAGAGAGAGTAATACAAGAAAATGGATATTGATGGGTTTGATCATTGGATTAATCGGGTTACTCTTTGCCTATTCCAGAGGTGCCTGGATCGCTTTACTCGCTGGCATCGGGGTTGTTTGGGTACTCCGCAGAAAATGGATGGGCATTCTGATCCTTTTGTCAATTTCGGGCATTATGGTTTCAACAGTATGGCTGGTAACAGATAAAAATTTCATGCGCTTTGTTCCTGATCATGACCGAACCGTTTACAATACTGATTTTGGTAAACATATGATGGCCACTGTTGCACTCAAAGATGTATCGAATGCAGAAAGGTTTTATCGATGGGTGGCAGGGGCCAGAATGCTGACTGAAAAACCGATTACCGGATTCGGTCCAAACACTTTCTATCTTCATTATCGCCCATATACCGTTAACCGTTTTCAAACATGGGTAAGTGATAATCCCGAACATTCCACTGTTCACAATTATTTTATTCTCGTAGCATTGGAACAGGGAATCATTGGTCTCTTGCTTTTCTGCCTTCTTTATTTTGGTATGCTCCTGGCTGTTCAAAGAATATACCACCAATTGCAAAGTCGCTTTTACCAAACCGTTACCCTGGCAACAGCAAGTATCCTGATCATGATTGGCGTAATCAATTGCTCAAGCGATATGATTGAAACAGATAAAGTCGGCAGTCTTTTCTGGCTATGCCTGGGTATGATTATTTTACTAGACACCAAACTAAAAGAAGAAAAATCAACCCTCGCAAATAATCAATTCTCACCTATCATAACAACTATATCCTGAATCACCCCCTAAAAATCCTTGATAATTCAACATTCTTTATTCAATATTCATTATTCTTTACCTTTTACACTCAACGCATCTCTCAACCCATTTCCCACTAAATTAAACACCAGCACCAACAACATAATGGCAATACCCGGGGCCAATGCCAGTGCGGGATTATGGGTAATAATGAAATTATAATTTTCTTTGATCATCAATCCCCAACTGGGTTGCGGAGGTTGTACACCAACGCCAAGAAAACTGAGCCCGGCTTCTATCACAATCGCGGAAGCAAAATTTCCTGCTGCAATTACCATAACAGGCCCAAGTATATTCGGAAGAATATGCCTCACAATGATTCGGGTATGCGAATAACCAAGAGAACGTGTGGCTTCTATATATTCCAATTCACGAACAGCCAGTACCTGTCCCCTTACCAGCCTGGCCACATTTACCCACATAGTTAAACCTACGGCAATGAATACCTGCCAGAAACCTTTTCCCAGGGCAAGTGTAATGGCAAACACCAATAATAAGGTGGGAATGCTCCATACCACATTAATAAACCACATGATCAGTTCATCTACCCAACCGCCAAAATATCCTGCCAGCGCCCCCAAAATAATACCAATCGTTAATGAAATCAATACAGCAATCAATCCAACGCTTAAGCTAACGCGAATTCCAATAATAAGCCTGCTGAGGATATCTCTCCCAAAACCATCCGTGCCGAGATAATAAGTTGATTTGATTATAGGCAATTCGGCAGCGGCCGATCTGGCTATTTTTCCTGCCTCAGCAATCCCTTCATCCACATATTTTTGAAAATAGATAGTGTCTTTTTTTAGTGTAAAGGAGGTGATAGGAATATATTGATACAACTCTTCCTTCCCATTCATTAGTTTGTCAATAAATCCATGAGTAACTACCTGCTTATCTCTTTTTATCCTGAGCAATAAAATCTGATAACCCGGTTTTTTGCTTCCGATCTCGGGAATCATCCGGTTAGCATTGGGAGAATTATCCGGAATAATAAAGTAGCATAATACAGCAAGCAGGATACTTACCCCTATTAATATCAATCCAAAATAAGCCCCTTTATTTCTGAGCAGTTTTTTAAGAAATGATTGGCTCTTACGATTGTCTACCACAGTTGAAAAATAAGAAATAAAACAGTTGAATAGAAATAGTATTCTCTAAAATTTTTGAAGCACTTTTTGTCCGTTAACTTATAGGCAATTATTTTACTTTTCTTCCTTTCCATTGATAGGTTCCAAATTTACCCAGCCATCCTGCCACTACTGTATAAACAATATGAAATGGCTGCATCAATGGAAACCAAAATAATGCTTTTGCCTGTCCGTAAAAACGGGCAACCGGAAACATAAAACTGAGCTCTACTAAAGTCTTTACACCCACCAGTATCAGCCAGTTAATAAGACCATGATCAATAAACGGACTGCTTACTAACAAAACAAACAGCGAGGCATTTAACAAATAAACGAGTAAAAGAATCCAAAAAATGCTTTTGTCTTGATAACTACTTGCTTTACTGGCCCATCTTACCCGTTGGTTAAAAAAATCTTTCCAGGAGCCCATAGGTGCAGTAAGTACAATCGAATCCCGACTATATAAATATCCGATCTGATCAGGGTATTGTATTTTGATTTTATGCATCAGCAACATATCATCTCCACTGGCAATATGATCGATACCAGCAAACCTGCCAACTTCATTAAATACATCTTTGCGATAACAGATATTGGCCCCGTTGCACATACTATGATAGCCTGCAGATACCGCAGCGGCTGTAATACCCTGTAGACTAAGAAAATCCAGCAGCTGAAAAACAGATAAAAAAGAATGATCATTAGTAAACATGACAGGGGCTGCAACGAATACCGGGTTTCTTTCCTGGATATACTGATCAAAATTACTCAGCCAGTTAGCTGTTACTATACAATCTGCATCGGTAGTTACTATCCAATTTCCCTTGCTTTGTAATACCGCCATTTCAATAGCCTTTTTTTTATAGGCAGTTAACTGTTTTTTATCAAGATGATCTTTCAGGTTCAACAAAAAAAGATTACTGTACTGTTTTTGAAGAGAAAGGACAATATTTTCTGTTTCATCGGTTGAATGATCATTGACAATAATTACTTCAAAAAGCTCCGGGGGATAAGCTTCTTGTAAAATAGATGCTAAACAGTTCTTGATATTGTTTTCCTCATTTCTGGCAGGCACGATCACCGAAAAATGGGTAGCAGGTAATCGGGTATTGTTCTTATGCGCAAAAACAGGTAGCTGAATCAACCATTGCCTGTACATAAGTAGTAAACAGCAATAGCCGATTAATAGTATGGTTGTAATAATAAGTGCAAACCCGTACATGTAAACAAAGAAAGGAATATTAGTTAGTAATTACCAATTAGTAAGTAACAATTCATACTTGAATCGCGTATTCACATAACGATTATGCCAATAAAAACCCCGCAATTTGTGGAATATATTTCTCTTTGAGTAGCAGGTGACCGGATGCGATTTCTGTTACAGTAATCAGTTTGTTTGCGTTTTTACTAAAATGATAGCCATGTTTAGGTAAGATTACCCTGTCAAATGCACCGAATATTAGATGGACCACTATTTTACATCGTATAATTTCTTTTTTGATAAGGACTTGATTGGGTTTAAAAAGACGCATGGTGGTCCAGCGCAGATATAATAATTCTCTTTCAGTTGCTTTATCCAGGTAATAATGTACAAACCTTAGCAGGCTTTTATTGAAGAAACCCCATTTTGTACCCGTATCCGCTAAAAAAATCATCGTAGCCGGTTTTCGCATACAATAGGCAAATAAGCGGTTGCCTGCTTTGGTTTGTGTTGCCAGCCATTGCCATTTATTCTTGTGTAAACCATCCGGGGCCACTAACACCATTCTCTGAATCTGTTCCGGAATCATACCCGCCAGCTGAAGTGCTACCCGCCCTCCCATACTATACCCCAACAGGCTAAAGGAATGGCTTGCAGGTTTGATCAGATTGATTATGGCTACCAGGTCGGCAGGATCAAATAAAAGTCCCTCACGCCACTCAGTATGCCCATGAAACGGGAGATCAATGGCAATCATCGTGTATTCATCTGCCAATAAAGAGGAGAAGGGTTCAAAAGATTGACTGTCTTCTCCATACCCATGCAAACAAAAAAGCCATTTCCCCCCATTTCCCCAGGTTTGGTAGGAAATATCGGAATTGCGGTATCTGAGCAAATGCGTTTTCATGAATTGGGCAAAATTTAAGCATTTATTCTTGGTGGTGTCAAAGAAACGAACTTATTTTGAAATTAGTTGCATAACTAACTATATGCCAAACAACCAATTTAAAAGAGGAGAACTGTATAGCGTGATTAATGGCATGGCATCCACCGCTGTTGCCCGCAGGTTACAGAAAAATTTTCGCTTGGCCGGCCTTGAAATTACTATCGAGCAATGGAGTGTATTGTATCATTTATGGAAAGAAGATTGTTTGAGTCAACAGGAACTCTGCACCCGAACATTCCGGGATAAACCAAGTATAACCCGTTTGATTGATAACCTGGAAAAACAAAAGCTGGTAAAAAGAATGGCTTCCAAATCCGACAGACGAATCAACCTGGTTTGTTTAACGGATGCAGCCAAGGTATTGCAGGACCAGACCATTGAACTGGCTAACCAAACCATGAACGAAGCCCTGATAGGGGTAAATAAAGATGAAATCGAAACGGTCAAAGCTGTATTCCAACGCGTATACGATAACCTTACTTAACTCATAACAACAAACCCGCAAACCCGTAATAAATATTTTATGGAACCTACCACACAATCAACAGCCTTAAAAGGTGGCGAATGGATTATCAAAGAGAGCAATCCTTTCGAAACATTTATCCCTGAAAATTTCGATGAAGAACAGAAAATGGTCATGGATATGTGTGCCCAGTTTCTGGATACAGAAGTTATTCCAAATATTGAACGAATAGATAAGATGGAACCCGGTTTGATGCCTTCTTTACTGGAAAAGGCAGGCGAACAGGGTTTGTTATCAACTTCATTTCCTGAACAATATGGCGGCCTGGGTAAAGATTTCATCACTTCGTCCATTGTGAATGAAGGTTTAGGAGGAGGATATTCTTTCTCGGTAGCAGTTGCTGCTCACACGGGTATAGGATCATTACCGATTCTGTATTTTGGTACCGATGCACAAAAGGAAAAATATATCCCTAAACTGGCAACAGGTGAGTGGAAAGGTGCCTATGGATTAACAGAACCGAATAGTGGTAGTGATGCATTGGGTGCTAAATCTACTGCCAGACTGAGTGAGGATGGAAAATATTATTTACTCAACGGGCAAAAATGCTGGATTACTAATGGTGGGTTTGCAGATGTATACACGGTTTTTGCAAAGATTGATGGCGATAAGTTTACCGGGTTTATTTTGGAAAGAGGCTTTGAAGGTTTTACCCAAGGTCCTGAAGAACATAAGATGGGCATCAAAGGCTCATCTACTGTACAATTGTATTTCCAGGATTGTAAAGTGCCCGTTGAAAATGTATTGGGTGAAATTGGAAAAGGACACCTGATTGCATTCAATATCCTGAACATTGGCCGGTTAAAATTATGTGCCGCCGCATTGGGTGGAGCCAAAAGAGCCGCCACGGTTTCTATACAATATGCAAAAACACGCGAACAGTTCAAACTACCCATCGCAAAATTTGGAGCTATCCGACATAAAATGGCTGAAATGGCCATACGGATGTGGGTTTGTGAAAGTGCCTTATATCGCACAGCTAAATGGATCGATGATAAAGAAACAGAACTACAGAAAACCGGAAAAAGTTTTGCAGAAGCATTATTGGGGGCCGCTGAAGAATATGCCATCGAGTGTTCTATCCTAAAAGTATTTGGCAGTGAAGTGCTCGATTTTGTGGTAGATGAAGGAGTGCAGATTCATGGTGGCAATGGATATAGCGACGAATATACCATCTCCAGAGCTTATCGCGATAGTCGCATCAACCGTATTTATGAAGGTACCAATGAAATCAATCGCCTATTAACGGTGGATATGGTCTTAAAACGTGCCATGAAGGGTAAACTGGATCTGATGGGACCTGCCATGGCTGTTCAGAAAGAACTGATGAGTATACCTGATTTTGGTGCAGAGGACGAAGGAGCATTTGCGAAAGAGCGTAAGTATATTACGAATTTTAAAAAAGCAATATTAATGGTAGCAGGGGCTGCCGTTCAGAAATTGATGATGCAATTGGATAAAGAACAGGAGGTGCTGATGAATATTGCAGATATGGCCATAGAAGTATTTAACGCAGAAAGTGCGCTATTACGGGTAATGAAACTGTTAGAAAGTAAAGGAGCAGAGCAGGTATCCATACAAACAGATATCATGCGAACCTATCTATATGATGCTGCCGATCGGATCAATAAGGCCGGAAAAGATGCCCTAAACAGCTTCGCAGAAGGCGACGAATTGCGTATGATGCATATCGGGTTAAAACGTTTTACCAAGGCAGAACCCTTTAATACCAAGGATGCCAGAAGAAGGATATCAGATAAACTGGTAGCTGATAACGGGTATCATCTGTAATAAAAAAGTTGGCGAAAAATTAGCAAGTGTCATAAATTTTGTTAATATTTGGAAACTATTTTACGATTGCTTGCTAAAACAAAGCCTCATTGTTGTCAAAAGCAATGAGGTTTTTTATTTTCTGCCAAAGATCAGCACCTGAAAAATATCATTCAGAGCATGCTGATTCAAGAGCTGGAAAGAATTTTAAGATAAAACCCGTTTTTGAGGTGTTTTAACATTAGCTTATTCTTTTTCTAAGTCATTTTGTGGTCAAGTACCAGGCAGCATTTAGTTTACCCATTTATAAGGCCCTACCATGAGAAAAATTGTTATCATACATGATGACACAAAAGAATTACAGCTTTTGCAGGATTACCTGGCCATAACCCCTGGTGTAAGCCTTGCAGGTAGTTTCTCCAATATCGACCATGCCAAACCAAAACTTACCGAAGCTCATTGTGATATCCTGATGGCAGATTTATCGGTATTGACAGCTTTGGTGAAGGAGAAAAAAGAATTGCCTTTACTGGTTTGTATAGGTAAGGAATCAGATATGCAGGCTTCTACCATCCATAAGAATATCTTTTCTTATCTGCAGGCACCATTTAGCCATGAACGGATATTTTCTTTGATACAAAATATAAACGCATATATGAAAATGGTTTCCAATCCTTCGGATACTAAGCGGGAATACATATTTATTAAGTCGGAATATAAACTCATTAAAATAAACCTTTCGGATATACTGTTTCTTTCCGGGCTCAGGGATTATACGCAGGTGTTTTTAAAAGGGAAACTTTCTCCACTCACTACCCTGCAGAATTTAAAAGATTTTGAAAGCAAATTACCCGCCAGCGCTTTTATAAGGGTGCATCGGTCGTATATTATTTCCTTGGCACAGGTAGATTATATCAGCAGGAATGAAATCACGATTGGCACCAATACCATACCTATCGGACATGCCTACCGCCAATTACTGGATGATATGATAACAAAAAACTCTTAGTGAACACTAAGAGTTTTTTGTTATCAGGATATAAAGTAAGTTATTTATCTGGCTATTTTACAACTGTCCAGATCAGACAACAGTATCATTGGTAATTTTAACTTCTGGTCTTTCATTTTAGTTACCGCCAGTGAAGCGATCAATTTGGCATCTGCTTCGGAAGCAAATCCTTTTCTTCCTTCTATTGCCGGCATAAATTGCTGGTGAACATATAACGTATCGTTGGTAAATATGTCATATCCCCATCCTGCATCTGTATGAAAAACCTTGTATGAAATTTCAACCTGATCCGGATGTTTCGCCTTTTGTATAAACTGTTTATAGATAAAAAAACCAACTGCAAATACGAAAAGCGCGTATACCCAGTTTTTTTTAATCGTTTGCATTATAAGTAATAAGCGGTTGCCATTCATCGATATCATCAAAATAATAAGTACTGTTTTTACCGGTTGCCACAAAACCTCTTCCTTTTACCGTAAAGGCAACAGCACCGATTCTTTCAGAACGCTCATAAGGTGTTTTACGAACCCAAAGATCAGAGGCAAAATCATACTCCCATGTTTTTTTGGTATACGCCCCATTTTCACCAACTGCTACATAGCCTTTTGCACCTAAAACCAGGCCTACACCATTATCTCTAACGATATCCGTATAATCATCATCATAACTATCTGCACTGGTATTGGCAATATCCCTTAACTGGGTCCAGGTTCCTGCAGTTGGATCAAATGACCAGAAGTCACTCACTTCAGTACCATTATTGATACCCGTTAATATATAGGCTTTATTATTGTATACCCAGCAAATAGCACCTGAACGTTTGCTACCACCCAGACTCACTTTTTGTACCCAGGCACCGTTAGTACCGCCTGTAGGTGTAAATTCCCAGAGGTCTTTGGTATAACCACCATCAAAACCGGTTGAAATATATCCTTTGGTATTGATCCCAAATCCTACAGCGTCATACCTGGGTGTACCGGCAAAGTCTGCCTTTCTTTTCCAGCTATTGGTAGCCTGTGAAAATTCATAGATATCACCCAGCATATTTACACCATCGTAACCGGTGCCGATATATCCGAATGTACCCACACTAAACCCTACTGCAGAGTTTCTGGCAATTCCGGGGAATTGTGCGTGTTGGGTCCAGAAATTTTGAACGGGATCATAGGCCCAGAAATCAACGTAACGGTTAGTTCCATCATAACCGGTACCTATATATGCGGTATCACCAATTACAAAAGAAGCCGCTTCTGTGCGGGCATTACCATCAAACTCAGAACGTTTGAGCCAGTTACCACTTGTATCAGTACTTGTCGAAGTGCTTTTGGCACAGGAAATCAGTATTAGTACAATACTTACGGGTAAGAAAAAATAGTACTTTAGTCGCTTCATGTATGAAATTTTGCCTGAAATTATCTGCCTGCGCTTACCCTAAATCGTTAAAATGGATTTTCGCAGTATATTCAAAGACGAATGTACGATTTTTATCTGCGAATGTTTTTTTCAAAGGCTTTTTTTATTGGTCCGGAGAAATATATTAGTTTTGCACAGCCAAAATTCCTATTTTTTTCAATTTTGCAGACAAAAATAACATATTCACCGTCGAAAATTATTCAATAATCCATACTAACAATTCTGTAACAGGGGTACTGTCTATTATTGTGCGTTCTAATAAAATATTCCTTGTTTCTGATAGCAATACAATTGTATCCTGATGCCAAAAAAAATACAGATTTTCTTTCTCTTACTTTTTTCCATATTGTGGTTTGCCTGCAAAAAAGTAGATATTCAGTTTGGCTCACAGTTCCTGGACAATGATTTTACCCAGATTGTAAAGGTTGACACTTTTACTGCGAGCGTTTCAACTATATATGTAGACTCATTTGTAACTTCGGCTAAAGGAGTTTCATTGATAGGCGGATATTCAGATCCTGTATTCGGGATGGTGAATGCCAATACTTATTTTGAAGTGGTCCCACCAGCTTATGTAGATTCTTTCCGTACCTGTACTTTCGATTCTTTATGTCTGGTGCTGATCCCCGATAAATCTTATTATGGGGATACCACTAAGCCGGTACATGTTAATGTGAGCAGGGTAACACAAACCATTACAGGATATGATAATAACCTGCTGAATATTTATAATACCCGACAATTTTCAGTAGACCCTAATTTACTGGGTTCAAAGGATATAACGATTCGACCATCCAGAGGAGATTCTATATTTATCAGGTTAAGCGATAACCTGGGTAATGAATTACTGAATAAGCTTAAGGATCCCAATGATATTGATATTAAAACCAATAATGCATTCCTTCAATATTTATTTGGGTTACGGCTCAGTTCTCCAACAAATAGTCCTGCTATTTATGGCTGTAAAGACAGTGTTATAATGCGGATGTACTATAAAAAGCCGGCGCTTTATCTGCAAAACAGGGTGCTGAATTTTACATTAGCAAATAAAAACCATCATTTTACCAATATCGTAGCTGACAGAACCGGAACCGTTCTGCAAAATATTTCTACCCTTAAAAAAATACCGAGCACGGCTACGGGTAATATGGCATTCTCCTCTTATTCCGCCGGGGTAATGGCTAAGATCAAATTCCCTACGGCAAGAGATGTACTCAAGTTGAACAACTATGCCAAAATATTACAGGCATCCCTAATCATACATCCAATGCAGGGAAGCTTTGTATCGTATCCACTACCACCAAAACTCAGACTTTCCAATACCACACAGCTGAACCTGATAGGGGCCGATCTGGCTTCTCCTGCAACAAACGGGACATCGGCAGTTCAGTATGGCAATCTTTTTATGGATGGATTATACGGTGTTAATACTGCGTATACCTATGATGTAACGGCCTATGTAAAAAGTCTGATGGCAGATGGAACCCTGAATGATAATGGTCTGCTGCTATTGCCGCCCAGTCCGGCATTAGAAACAAATTTTAACAGGGTAATGGTGGGAGACAAATTCAATTTAAAAGGTCAAATGCAGTTGGTGATTTTATATGCGGCTGTTGTACAATAAAATTCAAGTAAGAAAATGAGAATATTACTATTTTGTGTGGTGGGTTTATTTTGTACAGTATTGCCCGGTCATGCCCAAAATAATACATCACCTTATTCAATCATCGGCATAGGTGATTTGGAAAAAAGTTCATTTGACAGAAGTTCTGGGATGGGGCATGCTGGAATAGCCTTATCCTCAAGCCGCTTTTTGTATCAGGCCAATCCTGCTTCTTACAGTGTTTTGGAAGATCATTATTTTAATTTTGAAGTTGCTACCCGTTTTAAAGCAGTCACTTATTCCGGAACACCTATCACAGATATTACCAATAATACTTCTACGGATATTCAGTTTAAAAAGCTGGCATTCGCAGTTAAATTAAAACCACGTTGGGCATTGAGTTTTGGACTGATGCCGTTTAGTACAGTTAACTATGCTTTTAATGGACTAAAAAGCATTCAGGGCAGTAATTTATATGAAAACGCTAACTACCTTGGCATAGGAGGCACTAACCTGTTTTATGTAACCAATAGTTTTATAATAAATAAACATTTATCTGTTGGTTTGCAGTCTGCCTATCTATTTGGCAATATGGATGAAACAGAAACGCTTTCCGGACAACTTACCGATAGTACGGTAAGTACCGAAAGAAATATCTATATCGGTAACCCCTATTTTAAATTGGGCGTACAATATCGCACCAAGCTCAATAGTAAATGGGATATTGCCTTTGGTGCCACTGCTTCTCCAAAAACAAAACTCAGGGCCAACTATAGTTTATTAGCCAAATCGGGCAATAGTATTTTGCTGAGTACTGATTCATATAAGTCTAATTATTTTACGCTGCCAGATACTTATACAGCAGGTGTTGCCGCAACCCTAAAGGATGCATACACATTTGCAGTTGATTATAATTACCAGGGCTGGAAACAATTAAACTACAGCGGTATCAGTTATACACTGGAAAACAGCCAGCGTTTATCTGTAGGTAGTGAATACTCTAAAAAAGGCTCATACCTAAACTCATCCTACGAAAAATACTTTTTGCAGGCAGGTTTTTTCTATGAAAATTCTTATATCAGAATGTCTGGTATACAGTTACAAGACTATGGCTTAACTTTTGGTGCAGGCACAGAATTATCCAGAATGCTCTTAAGCGGTCTGGGTATTCATGCAGCCGTAGAAATTGGTCAGCGTGGTACTACTAATAATGGCTTAATCAAAGAAGGATATACCCAATTCAATGTTACCCTTAGCTATCGGGATCTCTGGATATCCAAAAAAATGAAACGTTACGATTAAAGAACATATCATATCGAAGCCCGGTTGGTTTATCGCTAACCGGGCTTTTTTATGCGCTCTACACAAATCGGCCAACAATATTTTTTTGCTTAAAGACAAGAACTATCTGATTTATATTTTTATCTTCAGATAATGAAGACCCCCCTTTTATGTATCTGTATGGCATGGATGATTAGCTGTCAATTATCTGCTCAAACGCCTGTGCCTCATTATATACTTGCCAGATCAACCGGCAAACTGCCTTCTTTTTATTATGGGCTTGGTGACGATAGGTTAGGTGGTGCGAAAATGGGTTATATCGATTCAAATATATTGTTGCATATCATTGATTCCACCCGGGATATGTATAACGTGCAGCTATCTAAATACCATACCGCTTATATCGAAAAAGGGAATGTGAAACCGGATAGTGCCCAGAAGGAGAAACCTTTTTATCTCACCAATTCAATTAGTGTTAAAGGCGATTCCTTGTTTGATTATGTAGGTATTAATATGGATGAACGTCTCCCTTATAAGAGTGTAATGGAGATTAACCCATCCAAGATTGTAATAGATATTTATGGAGTACAGAGTAATACCAATTGGATAACACAATTGCGTTCACTAAAAGAGATTAAAAATATTTATTACAACCAGGTAGAAGATGATGTGGTTCGTGTAACCATTGAATTATTACATCGCCAGCATTGGGGATATACCATTGGGTACAAAGGAAAAATATTAGTGATCAGGGTAAAGCGTCAACCTGAAAAACTCGATATCCGAAATATTGTCATTGCTATTGATGCTGGTCATGGTGGCGCCAATAGCGGTACAGGCGGTGTGCATGCTAAACACGAAGAAAAGGATTACACACTACTTTTTGCAAAAGCCTTTGAAAAACTCTTAAAGAAAAAAGGAGTAAAAAAAATTATTATGACGCGTACAATAGATACAACGTTTGATAATAAAGACAGGGTGCTCTTTCTGCAACAACAAAACCCGGATATCCTGATTAGTTTACATCTTAATTCAAGTGCCAATGCACA
Source organism: uncultured Bacteroidota bacterium (assembly GCA_903913355.1). Classification (GTDB taxonomy): domain Bacteria; phylum Bacteroidota; class Bacteroidia; order Chitinophagales; family Chitinophagaceae; genus Sediminibacterium. The sequence continues at coordinate 14,738 of CAIWKU010000430.1, forward strand.
GGTGAGAGGGGTAAGTACTTACTATAAACATATCGGATTCCGCTCTTTAACTACTTCTTTACTGACCAGAATGCTTGACCTGAAATTGAATGAGTTTGGAAATGTGGGCAATTTTAATTTTACACTGAATGCACCCACTGATTTCCCTAATAGTCTCGTAGAAATTGCATTTCTCAGTAATGAAGAGGATGAGAAAAGAATTATTAACGCTGAATTTCAGGCGGCAGTAGCCCAGAAGTTATATTTAGGAATTGTGGATTGGTTGAAACTGGTAAAATAAACGCTGAGATAATCTTTTTATAGATTGAATGGCAATTGGTTCTGTTTCAGCAAAATAAAAAAGCTTTATTGCAGTATATTAACTGCAATAAAGCTTTTACTATCTAATGGCATTTGATTAATGCGAAATATACCTTTCAAAAAATTCAATGGTACGTAACATCTGATCAATTCGTTGCCGGTTATTGCCACTGCGTGTTAATTCATGGGTGCCTCCGGGGTGACGAACATATTCTACAGGGCGCCCCAATATTTTTAGACTCCTATACAACATTTCTCCCTGAATAGTACCTGTTCTCAAATCATTCTCACCATGAAAAATAATATACGGAGTATGAATATTTTCTACATAAGTAATGGGTGATTCACGAACAAGAATGGCCTTGGTAGCAGGTTCCCATGGGTAGCCGCCAAAATAATTGGGCACCAGTCTCCATGCATTTCCCTCTCCAAAAAAAGTTGCCAGATCATACACACCTCTTTGTGAACAGGCCGCTTTAAAGCGCTGGTCATGACCAACGATCCACGCTACCAGGTAACCCGCATAAGAACCACCGGTAACTGTTAATTTAGAACTATCAATATATCCTTCGGCTACTGCTTTATCCAGATAGGTAAGAACATCACTGGTTGGCCCGGTTCCCCAATCGTTGATATTGGCTCGTAAAAAATCAGCCCCATAACCGCCCGAACCACGCGGGTTTCCATAAACCACTACATAACCCTTGGCACAATAATATTGAAACTCATGCCACATAGAACTTTCCCCAGGCCCCCACATAGCAGTCGGTCCCCCATGAATATCAAGAATGGCAGGATATTTTTTTCCGGGTTCATAATTAGTGGGCTTCATTATCCAATATTCTACAGTTAACCCTTTTTCGTTAACAAAGGTTCTCTTTTCGGGAAAACTGAGTTTTTTGTTGGCAAGCCACTCATTATTAAAACTACTAATCCGCAATTCATTTTTACAATTGGCATCCGCAGCATATAGCTCGAAAGGGTTGACCACTTCCGTTTTTACAAAAACGAGTTTATTATCTTTCAGATCGAAACCACTAATGCCCGCATTGATGCCCGATAAAGCTTCTGTCTTTTGTGTTTTCAGATCTACCCGGTAAATAGGCGCTCCGCCGTTGCTTTGCGCAAGAAAATACAAATGTTTTTCATCGGCACTCCAGGTAATATTAGACTTGGCTCTGTCAAAATTTAAATTGATTATATCCTTGGCACTTCCATATAAAGGCATAATGGCCAGCGTTGGAATATCTACAAAAGAAGTACTGCCGTATTGAAATGCCAGCCATTTGCCGGAAGGGGAAAGTTTGGCACTGGTATAGGCTCTTCCTTTGGCACCTAATAATAAGTCAAGGTTACTGCCATCGGCATCTGCTATCCATATTTGCGATTCCAGGGAACGATCGGGGTGCGTGGTTGAATCGATATCTCCGGTAATAATTAGTTTTTTACCATCAGGAGTAAACTCGGCAGCACTAAAGCGATAAAAGCCATGTGTAACAGCAACAGGTTGCGACCCTGGCTCGGCAGACATAATAAAGAAATGGCCGAAAGAGATTTCTGAACTGGTGGTAGCTTCTTCCTGAAAATTCAGCTTATTAATTACTTTGGCTTTTTTATCTGCTGCATTGTTTTCTAGATAGGCCCTGATTTCTTCGATATTTCCATCGGGATCCGGCTTGGCATTACTGGCAATCAGCTGGGTGTTTTTTTCAAAACCGGGTTTTTCGTATGGCCAGGCGGGTATTTCTTTTTTTGGATTCAGCTGAACATCTTTCAGCAGTTCTTTTAGTGTGATGCTGGAAGAGAAAAGGATTTTTTTCCCATCCGGGCTCCATTTCGGTGAGCTGGCCCCGTAACGGAATCGGGTAAGTTGCAGAGGCTCTCCTCCATCAAATGACAGAAGAAATATCTGTGGCTTTCCTTCTACGGCCCGTACAAAAAGCAATTGCTTGCCATCTGGGCTCCAGGCGGGTTGTGATGCACCTTCTTTGGCTGTAAGCATTCTGGGTGCTGAAGAACCATCAGTAGGTACCAGGTATAGCTGGTTATTATAACTGTATTCCCATTTCGTTTCCCCTTCGGGTTCAATAGAATTAACGACAAATGCAGCTTTTGTACCGGCAGGATTTACAGTAACACCGCTTAATTGCCTGATCTTAAGCATATCGGTCACCTTAATCAACTCAGTTTTGTTTTGAGCTGATACCTGAAGAACAGACAGACTGATCAGGGAAAGAAATAATAAAAAATACTTTTTACTCATAATAACTGATTTGAGAACGGAAAATACAAACAAAAACAGCCATTCAGTAGGTGCTTTTGTATTTTTGGCACCTAAAATCTGAAATTATGAGTGAATTAGTTAAGGAATTCAATTCTTACCGGGAAAAAATGAATGAAGTGATCTTAAGTAAGAATAATCTTGTGATGAAACGTTTGTGGAACCTGGATACCAATACCTATGAAGAAGGTGCACTCGATAAAAAGACCAAGGAAATGCTGGGTCTGGTGGCCAGTATGGTACTTCGTTGCGATGATTGCATAAAATACCATCTTGGTAAAAACTTTGAATTAGGGGTAAATACCGATGAGATCTATGAAATTTTTGCTGTTGCCAATATAGTAGGGGGAACGATTGTAATACCTCATACTAGGCGGGCGGCAGAATATTGGGAGGAATTGAACCAATTATAGTGCCCGGTGTTGAATAATTCAGAATTAGTAATCCATATTTACTAATTATTTACGATTTTTGCAGGAATTAGTAATTGGTGATTCGGTTCTATTACTAATTATTAATTGATCATTACTAATCAAGTTTTATGTCAGAGACCCTTACTCAAATTGCCCCACAGCTTACTGCTAAAGATTTTGCAACTGATCAGGAAGTGCGCTGGTGCCCTGGTTGTGGCGACTATTCCATTTTAGCCCAGGTGCAAAAAATTATGCCGGGTATCGGAATACCCAAGGAAAATATTGTGATTATTAGCGGTATCGGATGCAGCAGCCGCTTTCCCTATTATATGAATACTTATGGAATGCACTCGATCCATGGTCGGGCTACAGCAGTAGCCAGTGGATTGAAGGCAGCCAGACCCGAATTAAGTGTTTGGATAGTTACTGGTGATGGGGATGGCTTAAGTATTGGGGGTAACCATACCATTCATTTACTCCGTCGGAATTTTGATGTGAACGTATTGTTGTTTAACAACCAGATTTATGGTTTAACAAAAGGGCAGTATTCACCTACTTCCGAAGAACATAAAATTACCAAGAGCACACCGATGGGAAGTATTGACCATCCCTTCAACCCCCTGGCATTGGCAATGGGTGCTGATGCGAGCTTTATAGCAAGGAGCATGGATCGCGATCCCAAACACCTGCAATCCATGCTGACGAGGTCATATCAGCATAAAGGATCTTCCTTCTTAGAAATATACCAGAATTGTAATATTTTCAATGACGGTGCCTTTGAAATATTTACAGAAAAAGGAACCAAGCTGGAAGAAACCTTATTTCTGGAGCAAGGAAAACCACTGGTATTTGGCGCCGACAGAAAAAAAGGTATTAAACTGGAAGGCTTACATCCGGTTGTGGTTGAATTGGGCAATGGTGTAACAGAAGCCGATCTTTGGATACATGATGAAAATGATTTTTATAAAGCACAGATACTGGTAAGAATGTTTGATAACCCGAATAAACAAGGGGGACATTTTCCAAGACCCTTTGGTGTATTCTATGAAACCCAGCGCGCCTGTTATGAAGATGTAATGACTATGCAGATTGAAGAAGCTATTGCCGGTAAAGGCAAGGGAGACCTGGATAAGCTTTTACATGGCAGAGATGTATGGGAGATTAAATAAACTTGCCTGGGAATGGATGTATTTATGGCCATTCAGACTTGCACAATCTGATTTCTGATGGCAAAAGTGACCAGACCAATTCTGGAAGCCACTTTTATTTTTTCGAAAAGCGAATCGCGATAGCCATCCACCGTTCTGATACTGACGCACATGGCTACCGCGATTTCTTTATAGGCTTTATCTGTACAAAGCCATTGTAAAAACTCTTTTTCCCTTTTACTCAAAGCAATTTCTTTTAAATATCCTTCATCTGTCTGTACAGGAGGATTATGATAGATGGTGGGCATTACATGGGTATATAACAGCCTGTTCATATAAATGCCTTTATCAATTACTGTTTGTAAAGCAAGCTGTAACTCTTCCGGCTCAGCATCTTTTGTAAGATAACCTCGGGCGCCACTCCTAAGCATCCGTATAATGGCAGTTTCATCAGATACCATGCTTACCGCAATGATCTTGATTTGTGGATGATGACGGCTTATCCAGATTGCTGTTTCAAAGCCATTCATTTCAGGCATATGGATATCAAGCAGTACCAGTGCCGGCAATTGCCGGGTGTTTAACTGGCTGATAAAATCTTTCCCATTATTCGCCTCCAATATTACTTGGTATCCCGAAAATGTATTGATATGCTTGGCAAGTGCATGTCTTATTAAAATATGATCATCTACAATTGCAATAGGTATCATAAATAACCATTATAAACATCATCCGGGTTAAAAAATAGCTGACTGGGCAAATTCGTTAATTATCCTAAAAAATAAAATAGGTATTTACCGCAGTTTTATGCTGCTAAAATACCCGTACCCGAAGAGTAGTACTCGCGTTTTTTGTTTCTACAGTACTTTCTATTTTGTGCCTATAAAACAGTTTTGAGCGGCTGTTTTAAAAATCCAGGTTTCATAGAGGGTTACAAACAAAAGGCGGCGCAAGGCCGCCTTTATGTTAATATAAAATGCACTGGATTTGTCGGCAAAAAAAGAGTAGCTTATTTTTAAATGAATGATAAGAATCTATGCATACAGGTTAGCTGTTATTAATATTTCCATTTTTGCTTTTTCCGGTCTACTTTTAACTATGTTCTTGCAAGTTCATCCGGATAATCCTAACCCCCGTCACCTGAAAACAATTGTTGATTGTTTGTTATCAGGTGGAGTAATCATCTACCCGACAGATACTATTTATGGATTGGGTTGTGATATCTATCAGCCAAAAGCTATTGAACGTATTGCCAGAATCAAACAAATTGATCCGGCTAAGGCACAACTCAGTTTTGTATGTTATGATTTGAGCGATCTGAGTAAATACACAAAAAGTATTTCTACCCCACTTTACCGCTTACTAAAAAACTATTTACCCGGCCCCTATACTTTTATTTTACCTGCCAGTAAAGAAGTTCCGAAGATTTTGCATAGTAAGAAAAATACTATCGGTCTTAGGATACCCAATAATACTATCGCCAGAACCATTGTGCATGAGCTTGGTCATCCATTATTATCCGCTTCCCTACCCGGTGATATGGTAGAAGAGTATACTGACCCTGAAAGAATATATGATAGTTTTCATAAACTGGTAGATATTGTTGTTGATGGGGGTATCGGCGGAATGATCCCTTCTACAATTATTGATTGTACTAAGGACAGTTATGAAGTGATCAGGGAAGGTGCTGGTAAATGGGAGGAGTAATTGTATAGAATACCGCCTTTGCTTTTTTATTTTCTGAATGTATGCAATCCGTTTAAAACAAACTGTTCTCAGCCGGATTGATACGATAGCTTTTTCGATGATACTTACATAAGCCATATTTTTCTATGGCAAGTCTGTGTGCTAGTGTTCCATAACCTTTGTTTCGATCCCATCCATACATTGGAAACTGTTTATGTAACTCCTGCATATAACTATCCCGAAACGTTTTAGCCAGTATACTCGCCGCCGCAATACTGGCATATTTGCCGTCGCCTTTTATAATGCAATGATGCGGAATATTCTTGTAGGATTTAAAGCGATTGCCATCTATTAATAATAATTCCGGTTGAGGATCAAGTTTACCAATCGACAGGTGCATGGCTTTAAAGGAGGCTTGTAATATATTGATCTGGTCAATCTCTGTATTATCTACTTTGGCAACGGCCCAGGAAATTGCAGCCGAACAAATCAGTTCCTGTAAAAGGGATCTATGTTTTTCGGTTACCTGCTTGCTATCGTTTAATAATGGGTGAGAAAAATTGGCTGGCAAGATGACGGCTGCTGCAAAAACCGGACCTGCATAACATCCTCTGCCGGCTTCATCCGAGCCAGCTTCAGAAACTCTGTTTTGATAAAATGGGGCTAACACATCGTAAAATTCAACAATAGTTTGAACAGAGGCAAATTCATTTATCCATACACACGTGTTAGCATTCAGTCAACCGTAAATCGCAGGTTTTACAAATCCAAATTAAATCCAGAAATGAGCGATGCCTACCCGGATAATATTGGAATGACACCAGTACCTTTGCCTCAATTTCGCAAACGATAGATATGGGTATAACAGAAAAATCATCCAGACAAGTAGCTAATTGGTTAATCCTGGGTGTGGTTATGACGATTATACAGATTGCATTGGGTGGCATTACCCGTTTAACAGGAAGTGGATTATCCATCACACAGTGGGATGTAATAACGGGTGCTTTACCACCAATGAACGAACAGCAATGGCTCAATGAATTTGATAAGTACAAACAAACGCCCCAGTTTCATTTATTAAACTTTGAGTTCTCCCTGGCTGATTTTAAATTCATTTTTTTCTGGGAATGGTTTCATCGTTTATGGGGCAGATTAATCGGGGCGGTTTTTGCTTTTGGGTTCATCTACTTCTTTATCAGAAAACAATTCAGGAAAGAAATGGTGATTCCTTTTGTGACCTTATTTTTTTTAGGGGCATTGCAAGGGGCGATTGGTTGGATTATGGTAGCCAGCGGACTAACCGGCGATGCGATTTATGTTAAGCCTACCCGTTTGTCACTTCATTTTATTTTTGCACTGGGATTATTGAGCTATACATTCTGGTTTGCGCTCCGTTTAAGGATTGCGGATGGGGAAATCAGTAGGAATAACACTTTGCGAAAATGGAATATTGGTATACTTATTTTAGTGGTATTTCAATTGTTTTACGGCGCGTTGATGGCGGGTCATAAAGCCGCCGCTTTTGCTTCCAGTTGGCCCACTATCAATGGAGAATGGTTACCCAAGGATCTTTTTAAAGATTCTCCTCTTTGGCTTAATTTTATAGATAACCGATTATTGATTCATTTTATCCATCGGGGTATTGCCTACCTGTTACTGGTATTCATTTTGATCTGGTCAGTAAAACTGTTCAGAACCAAAGGGAGCTTTTTATTCGAACGGATTAAATGGATTCCACTGGTTATTGTTTTTGTTCAGGTAATACTGGGTATTAGTTCCTTATTAACCAGCAATATGATTGTTCCGGGTCATTGGGGCGCATTTGAATGGATAGCACAATTACATCAGTTAACCGGAATGTTGTTATTATTGTCATTGATTGCCATGCTGTATGTAAACAGGCATACTGCTCAACCCGGAAAACCTGATAAAGCACGCAGCGGTACTATCCAAAATTGACTCTTGTAAATATGAAGAAATACCTGACAGGATTTTGGTATTCGATGCCTTTGCAATTATTTCTATTGCATTTTCGGAAGTACCAGGTATTTCTTGTTTTCTGGTATATTTTATTGGCTACGGTTACGGGAAACTTTATGCGGACTTTTGGAGCCGATTCCCTGTTTCTGGCGCCGGAATATTTTGGAGATGTAACTGCAATAAGTACTGCCATCGTTGGGTTTGCTGTAGGTATCTTTATGATGAGCTGGAATATCACCACTTTTATTTTGCATAGCAGAAGTCTTCGCTTCCTGGCAACCACTGCACAGCCTTTTTTGAAATATTGTATCAATAATGCGCTTCTACCTTTGTGTTTTCTGGTCACCTATTTGATTGCTGCAATACACTATGCGCGTTACCAGGAATTGGTGCATGGAATGAAGCTGTTTTTATTGGTAGGCGGGTTTGCCGGCGGAATCATTCTGTCGATAGCTATTTCATTTATTTATTTTTTCGGGGCGGATAAAACGATTTATTATAGTATGTCGGCAGTAATTCAGAAAGCCAATTCGAGATATGCCGAGATCGTACAAACCAGTGCCCTGCCAAAAGAAAAATCGGATTTTACCGTAAGCTGGTTTTTTAGTGCCAGTTTTCGTTTACGGAAACCCAGAGATGTCAGGCATTATTCAGAAGAATTTCTTGATTCTGTTTTTAAGCGTCATCATTTTGCGGCAGTAATCGCCATTGTCATTGCTTTTATTTTTCTGGTATTGGTTGGGTACATTTCGGATGCCCGTCTTTTTCAACTACCCGCTGCTGCCAGTATCACTCTATTCTTTGCGATCCTGATTGCTGTTGCCGGAGCCATTTCCCTTTTCCTGCATAGTTGGAGTATTCCATTATTGGTGATAGGATACCTAGGTATGAATTTTCTTTACCAAAACGAGGTAATCGACCCAAGAAATAAATTATATGGGTTAAACTACCTGAATAAGGAAGAACGGCCCTTCTATAGCAGAAAAACCATTAAACAACTCGCAAGTGATAGCAATATTGAAGCAGATAAAAAAGAGTTCATTGCTATGCTGAACAGGTGGAAAGCCAGGCAAAAAAATCCTCGCCCCGTTCTCTATATAATTAATACCAGCGGGGGTGGAACCCGGAGCGCCAATTTTACCATGAATGCTTTGCAAAGACTGGATAGTATTTTTCATGGACAGTTAATGCAACAAACTTTTTTAATCAATGGTGCTTCTGGTGGAATGTTAGGAGCAGCCTATTTCAGGGAATTATATTATGAGAAGATCAGCGGTAAAGCAATTAACCTTCAGGATAAAAAATATGTAGCTGATATTTCACGTGATCTCTTGAGCCCTTTATTCTCATCATTTGTAACCAGGGACATGATAGGGCCTGTTCAAAAATTTACACTGAACGGATATGAATATGCAAAGGATAGAGGATATGCATTCGAACAAAAATTGAATGAGAATACGCATGGTGTTCTGGATAAAACACTTCATGATTATGCAGATCCTGAAGCAAAAGCACTGATTCCCACCATGTTATTCAATTCAGTCATCAGTAGAGATGGCCGGAAAGTGATTATGGGTACAAGACCGGTTCGTTTTCTTATGCGCCATCAGACAGATACCAGTCATATTACTCCTTATGATCCGGATGCTATTGATTTCAATTCTTATTTTGGAAAACAGGGAGCAATGAATGTGACCATTCTTTCTGCCTTACGCATGAATGCAACATTTCCTTATGTTTTGCCAAACGTTTGGCTTCCGACCGACCCAATTATTGATGTGATGGATGCAGGAATCGGGGATAATTATGGGCAGGAAACTTCGCTTCGGTTTGTGGAAGTTTTTCGAGACTGGCTAAAAGAAAATACCAGTAAAGTGGTTTTACTACAATTGCGCGACAGAAGTCTGAGTGATTGGGATAAGCCAACGGAAGCCAATACATTAATTAGTCTGTTAACCAAACCGTTTCTGGTATTGCAAAACAACTGGTACAAATTGCAGGACTATGCACAGCATGACCAGCTAGAGTACTTATTTGAAGCCTTTGGTCCCCAGTTTTACCGTGTCTGTTTCCAATATGTTCCTTCAAAAAATGATGCTCCGGCCAGTTTAAGTTTTCATTTGACAGCTGCAGAAAAGAGGGATATTGGTATGGCATTGGACAATGCAGCCAATCAACAGCAATTCGCCAAACTAAAACAGATCATGGAGTAAGGAGTCAAGCCTGTATCAGATCAAAGCAATCCTTTAATATCTCAATCGTAAATTCTTCTGCAGTTTCTCTGGGCTCTCCATCAATATGCAGTGGGGCAAGTTTTAAATTTTTAATGGTAAGAGACGGTGTTTGAAAATATAGTATGTTTTTATGGGTCATATCTTCAACCAGTTGCTGTAGTTTATTATTTCCCCGGATATGTTTTAGAATGGCAAACGGAAGTTTGGCTTTATTCATTTTTTGTACGATCACTATATCTAATAATCCATCACTTAAACTTGCCTGTGGAGCAATGGTAACATGATTGCCAAATTGATTACTATTGGCAATGCTAATAAAGAAAGCATCTGAATAGAATGAAAAGTTGTCGAGTATGATCTCAAACTGGTAAGGATGTGCTTTGAAATAATTGAAAATGCTTTGTTGCGTATACATCATGAGCCCTCGCGTTTCTTTAGTAGCAAAATCATGTGCTACCTGGGCATCAAAACCAATACCGCTAAGCATACAGGAGTATTGGTTGTTGATTAGAAACGCATCTATTTTTCTTGACTTGCATGCAAAGATGATAGAAAGGGCATGCTGTGGCTTGGTAGGTAATCCAGCAGCCAATGCCAAACCATTACCTGAACCGAATGGGATGATGCCAAAACGGACTGTCAGGTCACGCAAGGCATTCGTTACCTGATTAACTGTGCCATCTCCCCCTATCATTACTACATCCGTAATACCTTCCTTCAGTATCTTGTCTTTCAACAGATCATAATCGCCATTGGCATTTGTGGAATATATTTCAAATGCAATACCCTGAGCAGTTGTTTCTCTTTCAATTAATTTTTTAATACCCTGTTTCTTTGAAGTACCGGAAATAGGGTTTATCAGATAAATTATTTTTCTTTCACTCATCACCCAAAAATTCAACAGTTAAAATATTACTTATTAAAAACAATAAGTTCGTAGCTACCATTTTAATAAAGCACTGGCCCAGGTGAACCCACTGCCAAAAGCAGCCAGACAAACCAGATCGCCTTCTTTAATCATCCCTTTTTGCCAGGCTTCACACAAAGCTATGGGAACGGAAGCGGCTGTAGTGTTACCGTAATGTTGAATATTATTATATACCTGATCATCGCGCAGTTTTAATTTCTGCTGCACAAACTGACTGATCCGCAAATTGGCCTGATGGGGAATCAGGAGATTGATATCGGAAGGATTGTATCCATTCTTAATTAGGGCCTCCATGATTACTTCCGGAAATTTAACAACTGCTTTTTTAAATACAGATTGTCCATCCATAAATGGAAAATTCTGGGCTTGATCAATCATAGCATGGCTCATAAACATCTGACCAATTTCTGCCTCATCAAAAGCCGCATAATTTTTATCTGCCCAATGGTTGGCATGGGTTCCGGGGTTATACATAGCCAGAATTTCTGCAGATTCACCATCACTATGTAAATGAGTGCTTAGTATACCACAGTTTTCCTTTTCGGTAGCTTGCAATACTACGGCTCCCGCTCCATCACCAAAAATCACAGAAATATTTCTTCCTCTGGTGGTAAAATCAAGCCCGAAAGAATGTTTTTCACTGCCTACCACCAGAATATTCTTATACATACCCGTCTTGATAAACTGATCAGCTACACTAAGTGCATATAAAAAACCGCTACACTGGTTTCGAACATCGAGAGCACCAATCTCTTTCATTTTCATAGCCCGTTGTAATAACACGCCGCAACCGGGGAAATAATAATCAGGAGAAAGCGTGGCAAAAACGATAAAATCAATATCGCCAGCACTAATACCCGCTCTGTGAATAGCTATTGTAGCAGCTTCCACTGCCATAGTGGTGGTGGTTTCTTCCGTTCGATGAGCATAATGACGTTCCTGTATACCGGTTCGCTCCTGTATCCATTGGTCATCGGTATCCATGTATTGCTTGAGTTCATTATTGGTAACCACTTTTTCAGGCACATACATTCCAATACCGGCAATTTTACTTCGGGGCATAAGCAAATCGTTTAATTAGAGAGGATGAAGGTAAGGAAACTGCGAGACTGTTATTTGCCGAGTTTTCTATCTAGGCAAATGATATCTGAATACGGGGTTTATTGATTAAAACAACCTGATTCACTTCACAACAGGTTTTAACTGAAGAACGGTTTCCAGAAAAATGGCGGTTTCTTTTTCAACCTGAACAATATCCTTTGAACTGATGGGGGAAGCCAGCACATGTCCACCTGCCCCGGGAATGGCGACCATCTTTTTCTGCACATCAGCCGTGCCCAGTTGTAGCATCATATCTTTCATGGCCGATACTTTTACTACCGGATCCTGGTTCTTCTCGTCTTTATAATAATATAAGGTAAGCGTAGGCTGCTTTACTTTATTGAAAGTGGCTGCGGTCATGGATGTTTCTAACAACTCTTCTAATTGGGTAGTTGCTTCCAAACGGTAGATATGATTCCAGTACTTGTTGTATTGAGGGCTGCCACTGCCCGCCGTATTCATTTTTGAACCTTTTACCAATCTTGCTATCTGCAAACCCCATGGATTGTTAAGCAGCCAGGCATTCGGATCATTAATGGCAATATTAGGAGAATATAGTACCAGACCAGCGATCTCCGGGTTATCCGCAGCCAATTGTAAAGCTAAGGTACCACCTGTAGAAGTTCCCATCAGGATTACTTTTTTTCCGAGTTGTTTACCTATGGCATACGCTTCTTTGGCAGACTCCCATAAATTATCTGCAGTCAGGTTTATCAGTGCATCTGTTGTATCGATACCATGTTGTGAAAGTCTTGATAGATAAAGATTACACCCAAATTTTTTTGCAATATTCCGGTGAACGGGATTCCCTTCTTCCTGACTGGCACTGAATCCATGAAGATATATTATGGCATATTCTGTTTTTTCTTTTACTGAATCATTTGCCCAAACTATCCTCGCTTCATTGTCTGGCTTGATTTTATGTTGCGCTTCCTGTTGCGACACATATTTCTCAAGTGAATCCGCAGTTGCAGGAACTGATGGAAGGCCCGAGGTATACGATGGAATTGAAGGATGCGGCCCCAGCAGGTAAACAATGGTAACTATAAGTAATACCGCAAGTAATCGTTTCAGGAAACGCATAAAATATTTTTCTTAAATCTACAGAATTATTTCCTGCACCACCATGCCCAGGCCATTAACAATGGATGAATGGCAATTAATCGTAACCAGCCTACCCAATTCGGAACGCATAATCCTCCTGGTATACAACTCCCTATATGGATAAAGTATATATGGGAAGGTAAAAAAGCGAATAACATGAGAATGATTCCATACGCTGACCATTTACGATACTGAGGAAACATAAGCCCCATACCCAATAAAATCTCTGCAGTACCGGCTAAGAAATTGAGTGTTTCCGGAATAGGCAGATAGGGAGGTATCATGCCGAGGTATGTGCCGGGACTTCTGAAATGATTTAGCCCGGCCAGAACATAAAATAAAGACTGAATTATCAGGGCTGCCTTTTTCATGCAATAATATACGAATAAAACTGTGGGTATATCTGTCTTTACGCTAAAAGAAAATAAGTATATTCGGTTTCTGCAAAAACAAATGCCATGTCATCTAA
>CAIWKU010000431.1 GCA_903913355.1 uncultured Bacteroidota bacterium
CTGTTTAAGGATGGTCAGTTGGTAAGTATGGTAGAGCGTCACCAGATTGAGGGCAGACCGGCCCAGGTGATTGCCCAGCACCTGATTTCTGTATTTGATGAGTTTTGTAATTAGATTTTCACTTAGTTTTGTTCATAGATGGGTTAGTAAGTACAGGCTCCACTTCTCGTGGGGCCTTGCTTTTTTATACCCGGCTATCCATCGGTAAGCTGTATGAATCAGCCTATTATCTATCCTAGTCTCAGTATTTCTGAGTAACATTGCAGGTAATTATTTCGGATCAATTCAAGTATAATCGTTCATACATACATGTACCCAAATCTATACTACGCTTTTAAAGATATTTTCGGAGTGAGTTTATCCGGTTTGAAACTGGTGAATTCGTTTGGTTTTTTTGTTGCGATCTCTTTTATCATTTCTGCATGGGTGCTTACCCTGGAATTACGCAGAAGACAACAACTGGGACAATTCAGTTTTACCGAACAATCTATTGTAATTGGTGCCCCGGCTGGATTTGGTGAATTACTGATCAATTTTTTATTGGGTTTTATTTTCGGTTATAAAATTGTTGGTGCATTTACCATTGCAGATGCGTTGAATGATCCACAATCCTATATTTTGTCTGCCCGAGGTAATCTGCCGGTAGGATTGTTGGTGGGACTGGCTTTTGGCGTTTTGAAATGGTGGGAAAAGAACAAAGAAAAACTGGATAAACCCGAAACCAGAACAGTAAGAATCTGGCCACATGACAGGGTAGGAGATTTTGTGATTTATGCAGCGTTATTCGGATTTCTTGGTGCCAAAATATTTCATAACCTGGAAAACTGGGATGATTTTGTAAAAGATCCGATGGGAGCTTTGGTATCCTTTAGCGGACTAACTTTTTATGGTGGATTGATCTGTGCGGGACTGGCCATCATTCTCTATGCCAGAAAAAATAAGATTCCCGTCATTCATTTGGCGGATTGTATGGCGCCTACCATGATGCTTGCCTATGCATTGGGGCGAGTTGGCTGTCAGGTAAGTGGGGATGGTGACTGGGGGATTGTGAATATACACCCAAAACCTTTTTCCTTTTTGCCTGATTGGCTCTGGGCCTATCAGTATCCGCATAATGTGGTGAATGAGGGGATTCCGATTCCGGGTTGTACCGGGCCTTATTGTAACCAATTACCCATGCCTGTATATCCGACAGCTTTGTATGAGATATTGATGTGTCTGGTGCTTTTCTTTGTGCTTTGGGCAATCAGGAAAAAGATTAAAATACCCGGACAATTGGCAGGCATTTACCTGATTTTTAATGGTACTGAACGGTTTTTTATTGAGAAGATACGGGTGAATACCAAATATGAATTTCTTCCATTTCATCCGACACAGGCAGAAATCATCTCTTTTTTATTGATTATTGGGGGGATTTTGATGGTGACACAGTCAAAAAAGTGGTTTGGGAAGGTGGGGGGTGATTCCTGATATAAGTTAGTTTATAATTGTTTTGAAGCCTGTCGTTTGACGGGCTTTTTTTATGATTATAGAACTCTTCGGGTGGTCTGGATGGGTGATATTTTGGAGATGTAGGAAAAGCAGCATCGCCCTCCTAGTCGGCGGGCAAGCAGAGGACGCGGAGAACCGCAGGGAACGCAGAGGAGAGGCTGAGGGTATGAAAGGAATCGTTAGGGAATAAGAGATTGATAAAGAATAGGTTAGGAAAATATAGTCCTGAAAGCGCTGAGAATTACTCTCACTGAACCCACTCGGGTCTGCCACTTATCACGTGA
>CAIWKU010000432.1 GCA_903913355.1 uncultured Bacteroidota bacterium
TTCAATATTTAATTGAATTAATTAATAATAAATTATTGATAAACAATATTTTATTATTAATTAATTGATTGCTGATATTAACTAAAATGCCAAAATTGTCTTATTATAAAAAACCACTTTTCATTTACTTGCTAATCCTTTGGGGAAGTACAATGACCATAGGCCAGGGTAAATCTGCATTTCCTGAAAAAACGATTGATATCAATAATCCTCAAAATAAAACCTTGATCAGGATTGTCATGCCCCCTCACTACCCTCAAAGCAAGGGCAGGAAAACGCTTTTAGTATTTTATGCTCTGCCTAATGGGAACAGCATTCAGTGGACGATGGGTAAACAGATGAGCAAAGATGATGACTGGCATTTTGATATTCAGCAGATTGCTGCCCAGACCAGGTATCTTAGAGAACTGATCAAAAATCGAGACCTGGTACTTGTGTACCTCACCAATCAGCAAAAAAGCTGGCCAGCCTGGAAAAAACAACAACCGGGCGCACCTGCCGAGATCAAAAGGATTGTGGATTCGATTTCCGGGATGTTTGCGGCCACAAAACCTGAAATAGTGCTGGATAGTCATAGCGGGGGTGGAAGCTTTATTTTCGGCTACCTGGATGCGGTAAAGTCAATTCCTGCTTCTATTCAAAGAATCGGATTTATTGATAGTGATTATGGTTATGAAGATTCATTGCATACTACCAAACTCATTAACTGGTTAGGGGGATCACGAAAACATGCTTTATATGTTTTGGCTTATAACGACAGTGTAGTTATCTATAATGGCAAACCGCTCGTAAGTGCAACCGGTGGAACCTGGTATCGTAGCCAGTTATTACAGCGGAAATTGGGAGTCGCCTTTTCTTTTCAGAAAAGGGAAGACACTGCTTTTATCCAATTCTATGCATTACACAAAAGAGTTGCTATTCTTTTAAAAACCAACCCAGGGGGCGTTATTTATCATACTGAACAGGTTGCCAGAAACGGCTTTATTCATACCATTATCGGAGGAACCAGATTTGAAAAAAAGGCAGGCTATCTATATTGGGGACCAAGGGTGTATACCCCGTTTATTGAGGGATATTGAATTTTGCGGTTTTTTCATCCCCTGTTATATCTCCCGCAGTTCTTATCTGAACCTGAATATTGGATATCCATTCGCTACAGCCTTTAGAAAAAAGATATTCATTCACCTGATGAATAACAGCCATTACTTCTTCATAAGTACCTTCCAGTACTGTTGCAAAAGGTCCTACTTCATGTTTTATCCCTGATTGCTGGATGACAGCAATAGCTTCATCCACCCATTCATAGGGATGTTTATCCGTTACAATAGGCAGAATTTGAATGGAAGCATTAACGAGGTAATTGTGCATAGCTTTATAATTCGATGACTTCAACCACTGCGTTTAAGTTAACGGCACCATGAATATGGGGGAACACTTCGTTAATAGAGCCTGCTAGTTCAAAAATCAGGGGGCGCTCCACTTTACTCTTTTCAATTTTCAATTTGAGTAAACCTGATTGACCTTTGTAATATCTTTCTAGCACTCCGGCTACCTGTTGCTCGGCACTACAATGAATAAAGCCTTCCGTAGCAAGGGTGGGCGATTCATATTGCCCCTTTTCCAAAGCCTGATCCCACAAATCGCGGGTAGTTATATGATATATATAATCTGAATCCATAAAGCATATTTTTATTTGATGAATCATCCTATTTTGAGTTCCGGCTTAACCTGGATTTCCAAAAAAGGAATTTAATTTACTTCTTTTCAATAACTATTTCCATACCGGCTTTATTTTCTGTGAAAGCATCATCAGATCAGCCATCACCATGGCTGTTACTGCCTCTAAAACAACTGGCACCCGCAGGGCAATACACAGATCATGACGCCCTTTTACTGAAAACGTTTCTATTTCGTTTGTATCCCAATTCCAGGTTTGTTGTTCTTTTGGCGTTGAAGAAGTGGGTTTAATGGCTATTCTGAAAACCAGGTCATTCCCATTCGTAATTCCACCTACAACCCCACCCGCATGGTTGGTACGGGTCTTTCCTGTTTCATCTTCAATAGAATCATTATGTGCTACCCCAAACATTCTCGCAGCAGCAAAACCGGTTCCGAATTCAATTGCCCGTACGGCGGGAATGGCAAAAACAGCGTGACTGATTACTGATTCAACCGAATCAAAAAAGTGTTCGCCTAAACCAATTGGCAGCCCCTTAGCAATACATTCTACGATTCCACCAACACTATCTTTTTCATCAATCGCTTTTTGTAACCCTTTCCCCAGGTCTGTCTCTCCTCCAATTTCCAAAATGTTTGACTCTATGCTTATTCCGGCAAGTAATTTCTTGGCTATTACACCTGCTGCCACAAGGCAAACAGTTAATCGCCCGCTAAAATGTCCCCCACCTCTATAATCCTCAAATCCTCCATATCTGGCATGTGCTGTAAAATCGGCATGGCCCGGACGAGGAACAGATCTTTGTTTTGCATAATCATCGCTGCGGGTATTCTTATTTTCAAAAATGATGGTAATGGGCGCGCCAGTCGTATGCCCATTAAATATCCCGGATTTGAAAATAGGCAAATCATCTTCTTTCCGGGGAGTGGTTCCTTTTTGCAGTCCCCCTTTTCTCCTTTCTATATCTATGAGAAAATCTTCTACTACTAAGGGAAGACCCGCCGGACAGCCATCAATGGTAAGTCCAACGCATTCGCCATGCGATTCGCCAAATATATGTACCCGGAATATGCGTCCAAAACTGTTCACGCTATTTTGTTTTATACATTAACCAATGCCCCTAATTGTTTGAGGTGGCTATAGAAATCAGGATATGACTTATTGATTGCTTCTGCTTCCTCAATCAACACTTCTTCTTTTGCGCCTAAGGCTGCTACGGCACAAGCCATTGCAATCCTGTGATCGTGATGAGAATGTACTTTTGCTCCCTTGATTTCTCCTCCTCCTTTTACCATCATCAAGTCATCCTGCAGCAAAATTTCAACCCCTAATTTAGCAAACTCCTGCTGCAAGGTAAGCGAACGGTTGCTTTCTTTGTGCGTAAGCCTGTTTACTCCTTCAATTACAGTAGTGCCATTACAGTAAGAAGCCAGTGCTACCAGCGGTGGAAAAAGATCGGGGCAATCAGTCGCATTAAAATGAAATGCTTTCATCGGTAACCGGGAAACTGTTATTTCGTTGGTGTGAACAGAAATATTGCATCCAGAGTCCATCAGTGCCTGTAAAATAGCTTTATCGGCCTGTGTGGATTCAATATCTAACCCTTTTACCGTAACCGGTCCCGAAATTGCACCGGCAACCAGTAGAAAGGCCGCCCCGCTCCAATCACCTTCAACGATGTAGTTACGGGTTGCGGGTTGCGGGTTAGTAGTTGGTTGGGTGAAAGAGAACGCTTCATAATTTTTGTTTTCAACCTCCCATCCGAAATATTTCATTACTTGTAATGTCAGGTCTATATAGGGTTTACTTTTCAGGTCATTCACTGAAATAGTGATCTTGTTTGCTCCTGCCGCAGCAAAAGACATTAACAGGCCTGTTAAGAACTGAGAACTTAATGATCCGTCAACTACAATATTGGCTGGCTGTAACGGCCCCTGAATGTTGAGTGGAAGTTTCCCATTATTTGATTTGGTTTGAACAGATAGCTTAGGCAAAATGCTGTCAAAAAAATCCATAGGTCTTGTTAGCAGACTACCGGTTCCATTCAATGTAAGCGGATAGCTGCTTAGCGCTGCAATAGGCGTAAACATCCTGATACCCAAGCCGCTTTCTCCACAATTGATTTCATTACTTATCGGTTGAACACCATTGGACGTTATCAATAAGTTCCCATTTTCCAACTTACTGATCGTAGCCCCTAGTTTCTGAATTACATCCAGAGCCGCCAGGTCATCATTACTGTTACCCGGATTGATCAATGTGGTTTGTCCTTTTGCCAACAAAGCTGCCGCACAAGCTCTTTGCATACTGCTTTTACTGGCTGCTGCCACAATATTTCCTGTAACCCGGGAAGGCTGTATACCTGCAATCATATAATTAATGGAAGAAGCATTTTAAAATTTGGAAAGGATTTCCTGCAAAAAATCAAAAGATAAGGGCTTGATACCTGCTTTTCCGATACGCTCAAGGAGGATATATTGAATACCCTTACTATCCTTTTTCTTATCCATCCGCAGAATCTTAAATGCCTTTCTGGCATTGAACTTTGCAAATGTGGGTAGCCCATATTTTGACAAAAGAGATACCAATTGTTCGGTATCTGCAAAACCATTGATCTGCTGCGAAAGAATAGCGGCATAGGTCATGCCAATACTGATGGCTTGTCCATGACTCAATTCATACATATTTTCAATAGCATGTCCAAGTGTATGACCAAAATTCAGCAATTTTCTTTCCCCCTGTTCAAACTCATCACTAATTACCACTTTGGTTTTAATCAGTACATTTTGCTCAATCAGTGAAGTGAGTAATTGCTTATTTTTCTGAAACTGTGCAATGGAATGTTGTTGCAACCATTTGAACATTTTGGCATCTTTGATACTGGCATGTTTAATAATTTCCGCAAACCCGTTTTGCCATTCTATTTTTGGCAATGATTTTAGAAAGGAAATATCATACAGCAAAAAAGAGGGTTGTCTGATCAACCCCACCATATTCTTATAAACACCCACATCAATCCCATTTTTCCCACCAATAGAAGCATCCACCATCGCCAGCAATGAAGTAGGTACAAAACCAAATTTGATACCTCGCATATAGATACCCGCCACATACCCGGTAATATCCGTAATAACACCGCCACCCACACCAATCAGCATCGTTTTCCTATCCGCTCCCAAAGCAATCAATTGATCAATGACCACATCCACGGTTTGCTGAACCTTATATTGCTCTCCTTGTTTTAATACAATGGTATTCCAGCCCTTGAATTTTTTTTTATGCTTGTCAAAAACATTTTCATCAGTAATGATTACTGTTTCTTCACGTGTGGTTAGTTTCTCCAGTTGAGCGAATTCCGCATCAAACAGATAGGTAACGGTAGTATTGGAAAATGTAAAGTTTCTTTTTTTCATTTTCGGCAGTATTCCATTACTTATTCATGATCTTATTCTGGTGATTGATACTTTCCATGTGAACTGCATCAAAATACTTGGTCACAAATTCTTTACTAAGTCCAAATTTTTCCCCTTTTGCAAATGCCCTTTCCAGAATGGAATTCCATCGATTGGTTTGCAGAATGGTGATATTATTTTCTTTCTTATACTGACCAATATGTTCAGCCACTTTCATACGCTGGCTTAATATCTGCATCAATTCATCATCCAAGTTATTGATCTGTTGACGTAATTTTTCCAATGCAGCATGGTATTCAGGAGAAGCAATATCTTCTTTTCTCCAACGTATACCGGAAATCAGTTCACCCAGTCTTTCCGGCGTAATCTGTTGTTTGGCATCGCTCCAGGCATTATCAGGATCAATATGACTCTCAATGATCAATCCATCAAAATCAAGATCTATGGCAGTTTGTGCAACTTCTGCCAGAATATCTCTTCTGCCACAAATATGCGAAGGGTCATTAATCAGTAATAATTCCGGATACCGACGTTTCATTTCAATCGCCAGGTGCCACATTGGCGCATTCCGGTATTCTGTGTTACCATAAGAACTAAATCCCCGATGAATCAAGCCGATATTCTTAATACCTGCTTTGGCTACACGCTCCATAGCTCCAATCCAGAGTTCCAGATCGGGGTTAATCGGGTTTTTAATTAGAACGGGTTTATCCACCCCTCGTAAAGCATCTGCCACTTCCTGAACACTAAACGGGTTCACCGTTGTACGTGCACCAATCCAAAGAACATCCACATCAAAATGAAGTGCATCTTCTACCTGTTTACCGGTAGCTACTTCCACGGCTACTGGCAATCCGGATTCTTTTCTTGCCTGCTGTAACCATGGCAAACCTTTTGTGCCAATCCCTTCAAAACTTCCGGGACGGGTTCTGGGTTTCCAGATACCTGCACGCAGAATATCTACTTTACCCGTAGCAGCCAAACGGTTAGCCGTTTGTATAACCTGCTCTTCAGTTTCGGCACTACAAGGACCTGAAATGATCAGTGGGCGCTTCTTTAATAATGTTTCCACGGGTGTTACTTGTTCCATAGCCTGTTCCATAACGCAACTATTATTTGTATTTAAATGTGTATTCTTTATCTGGTTTATCAAAAAACTCCTGTTTCAGACTAACCCAAAACAAGTTTATTCAATATCCTTTTATGCCCCTCTTCTGGGTCCTCCGCTATCTGCATCATTCATACGAATACTTCTTCCTTTATATTTTTTCCCATCCAATGAACGGATCATTTGCTGTGCAGCACCTCTTTCGATTTCGATCCAACTATTCATATCCTTCATATCAATCTTACCCAATACTTCCTTTTTCAAATCACTCATATCCAGTATGAATTGCAGGAAGCTGGCTTTGAAAAAACCATCTTTGGTACCAAGGTTTAAAAACAAACGACTGTATCCTCCTCCGCGGGTATATTCTTTTCTGCTATCGCCTCTACCTCGGTCAGATGATCTTTCTTCTCTCCTTCCCGAATCGCTTCTTTCATTGGTATCTCTTCGGCTGCGTTCTCTCAGGTTCAGGTCCTCTGCGTTTTCATAGTATTTCAAAAACCGGTCGAATTCCATTGCAGCAACCCGTTTCAATACATCTTCTTTGGTTACATCTGCAAATTTTTCTGCTAAAAGGGGTACATAGGTTTCATAATCACCATGACTGATATCAGCAGATAATAATTTATCCATGAAATGAAAGAACTGCTTTCTGCAAACATCTTTTCCGCTGGGGATATCCATTTTGTGAAACTGCGAATTATTGATCCGTTCAATTTGCTTGAACTTATACATTTCTTTCGCATGCACAATAGAAATACAAATACCCAGGTTTCCCGCCCTTCCTGTACGACCGCTTCTATGGGTGTATATTTCAACATCATCCGGTAATTCGTAATTGATTACATGGGTAATGCCCACCACATCAATTCCTCTTGCTGCCACATCGGTTGCAATCAATAACTGCAGGCTCTTGTCACGAAATTGTCCCATTACTTTATCGCGCTGACCCTGTGTAAGATCTCCATGCAGTGCATCAATATCATATCCTTCCCTGGTTAACCGCTCAGAAATTTCCTGTGCATCCAATTTGGTACGGGTAAAAATGATTCCATAAATGCCCGGATTAAAGTCGATAATCCTTTTTAAGGTTTCATAGCGATGTTGTGCTGTGGTAACATAATATTGGTGATCAATACTTTTGTTGGCGGTATTCATTTTACCAACCGTTACTTCTTTAGGGTCTTTCATGTACCGCTTGCTCACTTTACGAATTTCGGGTGGCATGGTAGCACTGAATAACCAGGTGCTTTCTCTTTGCGGTGTATTCTTCAGGATAAATTCAATATCATCCTGAAAACCCATGTTCAGCATTTCATCTGCTTCATCCAGTACCACATATTTGATCTGCTCAAGATTAATCGCCTTTCTTTCAATAAGATCGATTAACCTGCCCGGAGTGGCCACTACAATCTGTACGCCTCTTTTCAGATCACGTATCTGTAGACCGATAGAAGCACCTCCATACACAGCCACCACAGAAACACCGGTCATGTATTTTTTAAAGAGCTCTATTTCTTTTACGATTTGCAGGCACAGTTCCCTTGTTGGGCAAACTACCAGGGCCTGGGGATACCGGGCTGCTGCATCAATAATATGTAACAGGGGTAAACCAAAGGCTGCTGTTTTTCCGGTTCCTGTTTGTGCAAGACCAATAAAGTCCTGCGTGCCACTAAGCAATAATGGTATTGCCTGTTCCTGTATTGCGGTTGGGTTCACATAGCCCAACTCATCCGTTGCCTGAATCAATCTGGCATCAATTCCCAACGCTTCAAATGTCGTCATGTAATAAAAAATTTGCGCAAAGGTACTTTTTATATGCCTCTTTACGTGTTTTTTGTTTCAAAATCAATACCAGCAAGGGTTTTCACTTGTTAGTTCTCGTTTTAGTGTGTATTGCTTCGATCACCTGCTATTTGTTTAATTCCAATCATACATACCAATCCATTTATCAAACATTCCCTTCCTCTACTACTTAAGAATTCTTTTAATCCCATTTGCATTACCGATCAATTCTTCCAGATAAGCATAATTCTCCTTTTCAAGACAGGATTTGAATTTGCGAAGCTGGGCAATATGCTCGTTCAGCACATCCAGTATATTTTCTTTGTTCTGCATAAAAATAGGCACCCACATAGCCGGATTACTTTTAGCCAGTCGAACCGTACTTTCAAAACCACCGCTGGCCAATTCAAAAATGGCATCTTCCTCTTTTTCCTTTTCCAATACGGTATTGGCAAGTGCAAAAGAAGTGATATGTGAAATATGACTCACATAAGCCACATGCACATCATGGTCTTTTGCATTCATATACAACAGGTGCATTCCCAGGGTTTCATACAATTTTTCTACCAATGCCAAAGCATCCGGGTCAGAATCATCCTGATTACAGATAACGGCTGCTTTATCTGTAAATGCGCCACTTATGGCCGCAGAAGGACCGCTATATTCAGTACCCCACATGGGGTGTGAGGCAACAAATCTGCCTCGCTTCTGATGTTGGGCAATCAGGTTAATGACACCTTCTTTAGTGGAGCCTACATCCATCAATACATGTTTTTGCACACGATCCAGGATAACAGGTAATAGCTGTTCAGCGATATTTACCGGAACGGCAAGGATTACCAGATCTGATGCATCCACCGCTTGTTCCAATGGCATGATTTCATCTACTAAACCCAGTTCCAACGCTTTGGCAATGTGATCAGGGTTTGTATCTACCCCTATTACATGTTCGGCAAATCCCTGCTCTTTTAAAGTAAGGGCCATTGATCCGCCAATTAACCCTATCCCAATCACAGTAACTTTCATAGAATGATTTGATTTGTGAGTGTTAATTCATTGCTTTGATTCTGCCGATCGCTTCTTCAAAACGCTCGATACTTCCACATAAACTTACCCTGATATATCCATTCCCTGCTTTTCCAAAAATACCTCCGGGAGTAATAAATACATTTGCATCATATAATACCCTATCACTTAACGCAAAGCCATCCTTATAACCCTCGGGTATTTTTGCCCAAACAAACATACCTACCTGCTTTTCTGAAAAACTACAGTCCAACAAGTTTAACAATTCAAATACTTTCACCCTTCTTGCTGAATAGACTGCATTAATAGATTCATACCATTCCTTACCCAATTCCAACGCTTTAGCCGCAGCCAGTTGAACAGGCAGGAACATCCCGCTGTCCATATTACTTTTAAATCTCAATATTTCATCAATTCTTTCTTTCGCACCACATAACATACCCACACGCCATCCCGCCATATTCTGACTCTTACTTAAAGAATTTAATTCAATCACTACTTCTTTTGCTCTTGCTGTTGACAATAAACTGGAAGGTGATTGATTCAGTATAAAACTATATGGATTATCGTGGCAAATCAGGATAGAATGTTTTATTCCAAATGTAACCAGATTATCGAATAATGATTGGGTAGGTAATTGACCGGTAGGCATTTGCGGATAGTTCACCCACATCAGTTTAACCTTGCTTAGGTCTGTTCTTTCCAATGCTGCAAAATCCGGTTCCCAGTTATTTGCTTCTGTAAGTTCATATGCTATTGCTTTCCCACCAGATAATGCCACGGCGCTGGTGTATGTGGGATAACCGGGATTTGGGATCAATGCCTCATCGCCTTCATTCAGATAGGTCATACAGATATGCATGATCCCTTCCTTACTACCTATTAATGGAAGTATTTCTGTATCGGGGTTCAAGTTTACATGATACCATTTTGTATACCAATCTGCCATCGCTTTTCGCAACACTGGCGATCCTTTATAATTTTGATAAGCATGCACATTCGGTTTCGCTGCTTCTTCCTGTAATACTTTGATCACATCAGGATGAGGAGGCAGGTCGGGACTGCCAATACCCAGGTTAATGATTTGTTTACCCTGTTTATTTAACTCATCAATCTCTCTTAGTTTTTGAGAAAAATAATATTCACCTATTCCTTCAAGTCTTTTTGATGTTGCTATGTTCATAGATTATCCTTTTACTACTTTCCCTTTTTTATAAATTCCGAAAATTTTTATACTATTGGTAAGGCTGCTAATCGATTGTAGTACTTTCTCCAATTGTTTTCGATTATCAAATTCCAGATCAGCATAAAAACCATATTTAAAATTACTTCCTTGAATAGGCATGCTTTGCAGTTTACTTAAATTAATACCACCATCTGCAATGCTGGTTAAAACCCTGGCAAGTATCCCTTTTGAGTGATCTGTTTGGAAATAAATAGACGCTTTGTCTGCACCCATTACTTCCACTGCATCACTATCTCTTTTCAAAACCAGGAACCTGGTCACATTATTTTTCATGGTATGGATATCAGGCGCCAATATTTCGAGTTCATATAACTCAGCAGCCAGTTTACTGGCAATGGCTGCTGAATGCCTGCTTCTGTGTTGATGAAGATGTTTTGCACTTAAAGCCGTGTCTTCTGTTTCAACCAGTTTCCACTCGTTTTTTTCAAGATAATCCAGACATTGCAGAATAGCCATCGGGTGGCTATGTACTTCCTTAATATCTTTCAGGCTGACCCCGGGGTTTACCAGGAGGTTCTGGCTGATAGACAAATAGACTTCTCCCACAACTTTCAATTTGCTTTTTTGAAGCAGGTTATAATTGGGAAGTATGCTACCGGCAATGGAGTTCTCGATAGCCATGATACCACCAGCAGACTGTTTTGGATCCAGGGAAATTCTAATAAGATCTCGGAATGTTGCACAGGGAATCACTTCAACCTGTTTCCCGAAAAAATAACGGGCTGCTACCTGGTGAAAGCTTCCTTCATAACCTTGAATAGCTATTCCGCCAGACGCAAAAGGGTTGGGACTGATAATGTCTTTTTCTGGGTTAACTGGTGTCATGTTTTCTTGCCCTGATTTGTTTGGATGATGGATATTAAAAATCCCGGCCTTAAGGGCCGGGATTGTATTTTAATTTGTTTCGCTTTTATGCTTTGGCAAATACTACCCGGCTTCTTTTGGTAAAGAAGTAGTAAAAGAAAAAATAGAAAGTATTTGCAGTAATCAATATCATGAGAGTCAAATATAGTTACGAATTGAATTCAAAATATAAATAATGAAAATTTTATTAAGCTAACAACCATTCGTTCGTTTATTTGACCGTATACATACAAAAAGAAAGCCCCTCCGTGGAAACGGAGCGGCTTCTAACGATTGCTTGCCATATGAAAAAAAGTTGAATCAGCTGTTCTGACCGGCAAGCTAAGTCACCTCAAATCTCTGCACTTAGCTAAATAAATTACATCTTAGGTTTGGTAGTGTCTTTCTTGGTAGTATCAGCGGCTACTTTAGTAGTATCTACTGATTTTTTTGAAGTATCAACTGTTGCAGTTGAATCTTTTTTTGCATCTGAATTTGCTCCTGAACCGCAGGCAGCGAAAGCGCCTAATGCTACAACGAATAACAGCTTTTTCATTTTGTTTTTTTTGTTTGTGAGTGATTTTAAGGTTAATACCTGTAGGAGGCAAAAGGTAACCCCCGATACAATATATTTTTTAAAAAATAATTTTAGGGGTACTTTGGGTTACTTTTACCCTCCTACCGTATTAAATAGAATAGTAAGTGAAAGCCGACACAAACGAACAAGCATTATTGAAGGGACTGGCAAATAATGATTCAAAGGCCATCGACACCATATATAAGGATAATTTTAATATGGTTCAGGCTTTCATATTGCACAATAATGGTTCTTATGATGATGCGAGGGATGTTTTTCAGGAAGCGATGATTGCCCTATATGAAAAAGCACAGAGCGAATCATTTGTCTTAACCTGTCAAATTAAAACTTATGTATATTCCGTATGCAGGCGTTTATGGCTTAAACGATTACAGCAAATGGGTCGGTATTCAAACCAGGTTGATAGCCTGGATGAGACTGTTCCGGTGGAAGAAGATCTTGAAATTCACGAAAAGCGTAATGCCGAATTTGCAATAATGGACCGGGCCATGAGTAGTTTGGGTGAGCCTTGTAAAAGTTTGTTAGAAGGATATTATATCAAGAAAATGGGGATGCAGGAATTGGCAGCAGAATTTGGATATACCAATGCCGATAATGCCAAGAATCAGAAATACAAGTGTTTGATGCGTTTAAAGAAACTATTCTTTTCGCAATATAATATTGGAGAATAAAAGTATGGACGACATTTTATTACTGGAAGCGATTGAAAGATACCTGAGTGGCGATATGGATGCCACTGAGCGTAACTATTTTGAATCGCTTCGGAAAAGCACCCCGGAAATTGACCAAATGGTTGTGGAACATAGTATGTTTCTCCACCAAATGGATATTTATACCGTTCACCGTAACCTGAAACAGAGCTTACAACTGTCGCATGCAAAACTGCTTGAGCGAGGAGAAATTAATGAAGGCGGAGAACTGACTACAAAAGGCCGCGTAATTCAAATCTGGAATAAATACAAGAAAGATATTTTAATAGCTGCTTGTGTGGGTGGCGCCATCACATTAGGTATTATTGGGCTGGTTGCCTATTTAGCCCCTGTTGCCAGCAGTACCCAGATCGAACAACTCAGTAAGGCAATTGAAGTAATTAAACGCAACCAACAAGTACAAGGCAATCTGATTAACGAAGTAAAGAGCAAGATTCCGGAAAATGCGAAATTGATTAGTGGTGGTTCCGGGTTTTTGATTGATGCAAAAGGATATATTATCACGAACGCACACGTTTTGAAAGGCTCGGGGGCTGTGGTTGTAAATAATAAAGGACAGGAATTTAGTGCCTCTATCTCGTATGTTGACCAGTCTAAAGATCTGGCTATTTTGAAAATCAACGATGAAGATTACCAACCACTTGTATCTCTGCCTTATAGCATCAAAAAAGCCAATACAGAAATGGGTGAGCGGGTATTTACCCTGGGTTATCCACGTAATGATATTGTATATGGAGAGGGTTATCTGAGTGCCAGAACCGGATATAATAGCGATTCGCTTACTTATCAGGTGCAA
>CAIWKU010000433.1 GCA_903913355.1 uncultured Bacteroidota bacterium
ACCAACTGGCCCAGAAATCTACCAAAACATATTTTCCTTTGAAGGAAGAAAGGGATACTGGTTTTCCGTCCACATCTTTCTGAGTAAAATCCAATGCCTGGGTTCCTACTTTCCCTACCTGTGCCATCCTGGATTCATTGATTACCTGTTCAATTTTACGGGCATAGATTCCTTTCTTTGCGGGTGCCTGTAATTGATTGTATCGGTTTTCCAGGTCCTCAAGGCTTTCCATTCCTGGCATCATCACTACCAATAAAAAACTACTAATCGGCGATGCCGGTTTGCTTTTGGTAAACAATGTAGTGGCCTGCAAAGCCTGTGTCTTTAGAGAATTATAATCTCTTACAAGAGAATCTTTCTTTGCAGCATTGGTTTCTGAGGTAATTAAGGGCCCAACTACTCTCAATCTATCGATATATGGGATAATTTTTTCTTTAAATGAAAGGAAATCTTCTTGCAAAGCCCCGCCTTTAATTTTCGCATTCCTGACTTCATTTACATCTCCGGAAATATTTACTGATTCATTATGAATAAATACCTCTACCCCTTCTTTGAATCCGCTAAATCCCAGGAGAAATAGATCAGGATCGGCTATTTTCCCTTTCAAAGTAAATGCACCCTTTTTTACGATATCTGATGCGACCGTTTTCCCATCACTTTCGTTCATCAGGAAAACGGTGGTACTGTCTTTCAGTCCGCTAAAGCTGCCTTTGATCACAAATCCATCAGTAGACTGGGCCATACCCAGGATAGGAATACAAATAATGATAAGAAGCTTTTTCATATTAACCGGAATGGCGTTTTTGTAAAATATCAACTACGTTCTGCAATTTATACCCTTTGGCGTTAAGCAAAAGTAAATAATGAAACAAAAGATCTGCGGCTTCGTTCAAAAAAAGTTCCTCATTATCATCTTTTGCCTCAATCACCAATTCTACTGCTTCCTCACCTACTTTCTGGGCAACCTTGTTGATGCCTTTGCTGAAAAGTCTGGCTACATAGGATTCCTCAGGAGAAGCCTGTTTGCGGAGCCTGATGATATCTTCCAGGTATAGTAAAAAATTATCGGGGCGATTTACTTCATCCCAGCAGGTATCGGCACCTGTATGACAAACCGGACCCAGTGGATGGGCTTTGATCAGCAGTGTATCTTTATCGCAATCTTCAGCCAGACTGCGTAATTCCAGAAAGTGACCACTTTCCTCCCCTTTTGTCCATAAACGTTGTTTGCTTCGGCTATAAAATGTTACTCGTCCCGTTTGCAGGGTTTTCTCTAAAGCCTCTCCGTTCATAAAGCCAAGCATCAATACTTTATGCGTATCTACATCCTGAACGATAGCCGGAATCAATCCATCTGCATATTTTGAAAAATCTGGTTGCATATATTACCTTCTTTAAAACTGAGTAATCAATATCATCATACTTACCAATCCATCACGAACTACTATTATCTGAAATAAGATATCAGTAAGCACCTTTTAGATCCTTACGCGAATCCCATTGTTCTGCAAATATTCTTTAAGATCAGGAATGGCGATCTCTTTAAAATGGAAAATACTTGCCGCCAATGCCGCATCAGCACCGGCTATAGTAAATACATCTACAAAATGCTCCATTGTTCCACCTCCACCGGAAGCGATCACCGGAATGGGTAAAAGCCCGGACAAAGTTCCTGTAATATCCAATGCAAAACCTTGTTTTGTGCCGTCATGGTTCATTGATGTCAATAAAATTTCACCGGCTCCCGCATTTACAGCCTGCTTTGCCCAATCAATGCACCGGGTTTCTGTTTTCAGCCTACCTCCATTGAGGTAAACATACCATTCACCATCAGATTCCAGTTTGGTGTCTATTGCAAGAACTACGCACTGACTCCCAAATTCACGGGCAAGTTCTTCTATCAAAGCCGGATTTTTAAAAGCTGCCGTATTCACTGATATCTTATCTGCCCCATTTTGCAAAAGCACGCTTACATCTTCTATACTGCCAATCCCACCACCAACAGTAAAAGGAATATTGATATGATGTGATATCCGGTTTACCAACTGGCTAAGTGTTTTTCTTTTTTCAACAGTGGCAGTAATATCCAGAAAAACTAATTCATCTGCTCCCTGCGCAGCATAGAAAGCACCCAATTCTACCGGGTCACCGGCATCACGGATATTTTCAAAATTGATCCCTTTTACAGTGCGACCATCTTTAATATCCAGACAGGGTATAATTCTTTTTGTCAACATACTGATTTGCTTAGCCATTTATTTTTGCCAGTTCCTGTAATTTTATTCTTCCCTCATAAATCGCTTTACCAACTATCGCCCCTTTGCATCCTATTTCTTTAAGTTCGTAAAGATCATCTACATTCGCAACTCCGCCACTAGCAATAAAATAGAGTGAAGGGAATTTTTGAATAATCTCTTTGTAGAGGCCTATTGATGGCCCCTCCAGTTTACCATCCTTACTGATGTCTGTACAGAATAATTGCTGAACTCCTTTATCTATATATTGTTGTATAAAATCGTAAATAAGTTCTTCTGAAGTTTCTAACCAGCCGCTCACTGCAATCATTTCTCCTTTTACATCGGCGCCCAATAGAAATTTCTCCGGGCCATATTGTTGTAACCATGCATAAAATGTTTCCGGTCTCTTAATTGCGAGACTGCCAATAGTTGCAAAGCCTGCACCAGAATCGAATACTTTTCTGAGATCATCCTCGGTTTTTATCCCGCCGCCAAAATCAATCAATAGAGAAGTGTTTGTGGCAATCGTTTCCAGCACTTTCCAATTTTGTACAGACCCCGCTTTGGCTCCATCCAGGTCTACTAAATGTAATCGTTGTAAACCTGCCGCTTCAAATTCTTTTGCTACTGCCAGGGGACTCTCATTGTAAATGATTTTCTGTCCATAATCCCCTTGTGTGAGGCGAACGCATTTTCCATCTATAATATCTATGGCGGGAATAATCTGCATCTTAAAATTAACAATTACTAATTAACAATGGGTTGTTGTACAAAGTCAGCTTACAATTTTAGGAAGTTAGTGAGTATTTTTTCGCCTGCTTTTGCACTTTTTTCGGGGTGGAACTGAACACCATAGAAATTATTTTTTTGAAGAGCACTGCTAAATCGAACTCCGTATTCTGTTATGGCAGCTGTTTGGGCACATAGTTCTGCGTAGTAGCTATGCACAAAATAACAATACGGGTTTGGGGGCATCTCGGCAAAAAGCGGATATTTTGCTTCTTCAATATTGTTCCATCCTATTTGCGGTATTTTTAATTGCCCGGTAAACTTTTTTACCTGGGTGTCAAAAACTCCCATACAGGTAGTATTATTTTCTTCACTATAATTACAAAGCAATTGCATTCCCAGGCAAATTCCCAGAACAGGTTGTTCCAGATTTTTGATGATCCGATCCAAGCCTCTTTCCTGTAAATAAGCCATAGCAGTACTGGCTTCCCCCACTCCGGGGAAAATGACTTTATCCGCTGAAGTAATCTGCTGATGATCATCAGTCACAACCGCTTCCTTACCTATCCGCTCCAGTGCATAAAGCACTGATTGAATATTTCCTGCATTGTATTTGACAATTACCAGTTTCATTGTACATTTATTTACGCTTTTAGCGACAATAGCTCATCCGGTAGAGTATCAGTTTCCCAAACTGAAGGTGGCGGGTTCGAGTCCCGTTTGTCGCTCAGTTTTTTATCGCTTTGATAAAATGATTCGTCACGGATATGATATCTTTTTCTCCTTCCAATATTTTGATAAATGCGGTACCTATAATGGCTCCATTTGCATATTTACAAGCAGATTGGAAAGTTGTTTTGTCTTTTATCCCAAAGCCTACCAACACTGGATTTTTTAGCGCCAGTGACTGTAATTTTTGAAGGTATTTTTCAACCGCTGTAAAGTCCTTATCACTTCCTGTAGTCGCAGAAGAGCTGACTGCATATAAAAAACCGGTGCTAAGTGAATCCAATTTTTTAATTCTTTCTATTGATGTTTCCGGCGTTACCAGAAAAGTAAAATCAAGCCCGTATTTTTTTATGATTGCTCCATACTCGGTTTCAAATTCATACTCTGG
>CAIWKU010000434.1 GCA_903913355.1 uncultured Bacteroidota bacterium
ACGATAACTCCTCAGCCATCCAGCGTTCACGGCGAGCAGGCTGTGACGGGCAACTGGGTAGCCGAGGGTTGGAACAAACTCAATATTCGCATTGATGAGACTCTTCACACTCTTGTGGCGCACTTTCCGTATCATAACAATCTTATTAAATTCAATTGCTACCCAGGTTTAAAAAAAAGGGCCGATAAAAAGATATCAGCCCTTTATAAACCTACTGCCAAAACTAAAACTTATTGTTTATTCGTGTACAAAGTGCTCACTTCTGTAGCTGATAAAGCCTTACTATATAATCTGAACTGATCTAGAGCACCATCCCACGATTGACCCCAGCCCATATTGGGAATATTTCTACATCCCCCAACATCCAGTCCATTCGCTTTTGTTGCATCCATATTTACACCACCATGAGAGCCCCATTTTTGTGTATTGGGATTGGCTTTTCCATCAACATACAAAGTCATGGTAGAAGTGGTTCCATCATACACAAAAGCGAAATGGTGCCAGTTATTATCCATAACCTTATAAACCCTTTGGTCATTACCTGGCCCATTATTTACCCATTGAAACCAGTTATCTGCACCACTTGCATCTACGCAATCCAGTTTCAGAATCGCAGAATCTGCAACAGTTCCCCAGTCAAATAAACCAAACATGGCAGACCCTCCTGTCCAATAACCATTATTAGACGGGATATGGAAAAAGAAAGAAGCATTTCCTTGTGGAGCACCATTGCGTTTTTCCCAAAAAGCTACAGTAAAACTGCTTGCAGTGGCCACAAAATCATTGGCCCCGGCATATTTGATAATCTTTACACCATCACCTTGTACAGCTTTTCCTGTAATCCCTGCAATAGATGTAAATGGATTATCAGAAGGGAAATTAGCTCTGATACTATCCACTGCATTCATTAATGGATTACTGGTGGTACCATCAAATGCTGCAAAGAATTTTAAAGGTCCCCCTGGAGGGTTGGCATCCTGTGGATAGGTTCCTAATGCAGGCCTTACTAATTTTTGGCATCCGGTTGCAGCTATCATTATTAATGAAACTATCAACAGGAGTTTATTTGCAGATGAAAAATATTTTTTCATAATCATTTACTTTTAAGATTTAAGATAAGTCTGATTACCATGCTGGATTTTGCTTTAATACTCCGCCGGATAAATCGATTGCCTTTTGTGGTAGTGGATATAAGTTACATCTTGATGTATAACCTAACCCACCTAATACTGTAGGCGCATCACCCCAACGTACCAAATCATTAAATCTATATCCTTCCATAGCAAATTCCCAACGACGTTCATTTTTGATGGCTGTTCTCATTTGAGCCTGGTTAACAAATGGTATAGCCGGCAATACTGCACTATTTCCATTTCTTGCCCTTGCCCTGATGATTTCCAGGTTCTTTGCAGCAGTTGCTCCATCACCACTTTCATTGGCTGCTTCAGCTAACATAAGAATCACATCAGCATATCTTATGATTCGGTGATTAATCCAATCAGCTCCGCCGCTGGCATTGTTTTCGCCTGTAAACTGGCGCATGGCAGGATCGGAATACACTTTTTTATTCCAGTATTTTTGATCCAACCCTGATCCTGGATTGTAGGCTGGTAAAGTTGCACCATAGCCCCCTGTTGCTGAACCTCCATCTGATTGACCGGAAAATAAAACGGTCATTGATTTTCTAGGATCTGTATCATCCCACGCACTTACCAGGTTATCAGTAGGTGTATTCCAACCCCATCCTAAATTCCAGGTTACATCAGCACCACCCTGGCGAACGTTTTGGCTGGTGCCCCATTGCACTCCATTGTAATTAGTACCATTGGCTCCAATGGTTGCCTGCATCTCAAAAATGGATTCAGGACCATTCTTACCCGCTCCATTCAAGCCATCTTTCCAGATATCCGTGAATTTGGGTGTTAAAGAATATTGACCAGAGTAAATAACCGTATTACACAGTGTGATCACTTTACCCCATTGTTGTCTGAATAAATAAGTCTGTGCCCATAAAGTATTGGCGGCACCGCTGGTTAACCTTCCTGGATAACGATTAGTTCCACCGCTAACCCAGTTCAATGGTAGGTATTGTGCTGCTTTGGCAAGATCATTATCAATCAGCGCATAGATAGTAGAAGGGTCACCACTGGCTGATGAGTTTGGTAAAATTCCTTTGCTTGCATCGGTATAATAAAAGTCAACTTTGGGAATATATCCGCCATAGGCTTTTAGCAATTCAAAATAAGAATAAGCCCTGAAGAAATAAGCTTCTCCCACATTTCGTAATGATGCGGCATCGGTTACTTTCAATGAATCAGCCCAATACAATTCTTTATTGGCAAGATTGATCATATAATAGTGATCATTCCAATACGTATTGGTTGCCCAGTCATCTTTGGTATATTTAAAAGTCTCGAATTCAGCATTGATTTCCGCACCATCGGTAAGACTACTTCCTTTTTGTGCATCATCATCGCGAATACTGTTAAAGTCAAGCCAGGGCAAAGTGGAAAACCCTGCATAGTTACGTAATGTGCTGTATAAGGTAAGGCTCTGCGCTTCCAAAGCCCCTTGATTCAAATCGGTTAAAGTAGCAGTTAAAGGCTTACGGTCAAGAAATTTACTGCAACTAGGTATGATTGCAATCATGATTCCTGCTATGATGAGTAAGCTCCAAATGCTTTTTATTTTATTTTTCATATAATAGTTCATTTATGAATAATTAATTAAAATGTAACATTTAAGCCTATGGTAGAAACTACTGGTATTGCATTACCGCCATTATCGTATCCGAAGGCTGTTGCATCTCCACCAAATTCAGGTGAGTATCCTA
>CAIWKU010000435.1 GCA_903913355.1 uncultured Bacteroidota bacterium
GATTTCACACACAAACAGAAAAAATCTACGCCAACCTCAAACAAAAAATAATATGAAAAAAATGATAGGATTGATATTGTTCATGGCCATTGCCTTGGCGGTATTACAATTTTCCTGCGCTAAATCTACTTCGGGCAGAACCGATAACCTGGCACCATTAAGCCCGGCAAAAACAGATACGGGTGCCGGTAGCTGGCAAACTATTTTATTGGCCGGTCCAACCGATTTTCCCGTAGCTGCGCCCTTACCAGTGAATAACCCTTTGTATGTTGCTGAATTGAATGAGATAAAAGGGTTTCAAAAAAATCTCAGTGCTGATGACCAGGCAAAAATCAGGTATTGGGGAGCCGGAGGTGTATTAAGATGGAATGAAATAATGAGAGAACTGGTGGCAAAATATAATTTACCACCTTACCAGAATACTGATGGAACTTACCCATTTCCAAGTTCTGCCAATCCGTTTGCCTATCCATTATTTCCATTTGCCAACCCACCCTATGCAGCAAGGGCTTATGCCTATGTAAGTGCTGCACAATATGATGCGTTGGTAGCTGCCTGGTATTATAAGAAACTATACAATCGCCCGGCACCTTATTCAGTGGATTCCTCTATTTCAGCTAAGCTGCCTAAAACAACACTACCTTCTTATCCATCAGAAGATGCAGTACTGGCAGGCGTAACTGTTGAAATGATGAAACTGCTTTTCCCGGATGAAATTGCCTATATCCAACAAAAAGCAGAGGAAGAAGAAGAATCCAGGATCAAGGCTGGAGTAGCTGTTAGAAGCGATATAGTGGCAGGTGAGGCATTGGGTAGACAAGTAGCCGATAAATTCATTGCAAGAGCCAGAACAGATAAAGCAGGGGCAGCTGCAGGTACTCAAACGGATTGGACCGGTTTTGTAACCACTACAACGGCAAGAGGGGAAACCCCATGGGTAAGCTTAGAAACACCAGCACGACCTCCTATGTTGCCTTTGTTTGGAAATGTAACGCCCTTCCTGTTTCCTGCAACAACAACAGCTACATTAAGACCGGGGCCACCCCCTTCTACTTCCAGCACACAAATGAAAACAGAAACAGACGAAGTATATAGTTATATTAAAAACCCTACCCGCGATCAGATGCGCATCGTTCAATTCTGGGCGGATGGGGTAGCCACCTATACACCACCCGGACATTGGGATGCAATTGCTGCCGAAGACTTTATCACCCAAAATTTTAGCGAAGTTAGATGGGCAAGAAATATGGCATTACTCAATATGTCATTGATGGACGCGGCGATCGTTTGCTGGAATACTAAATATTTTTATTTTAATCCAAGACCTACGCAAATGAATCCGTCTATTAAAACCTTGACGGGTATCCCTAATTTCCCATCGTATATTTCAGGGCATTCAACGTTTAGTGGGGCTGCAGCTACGATACTAGGTTATATTATTCCAGCCAGGGCATCCGCCTATTCTGCTATGGCGGCTGAAGCATCGCTTTCACGTTTATATGGGGGGATACATTATCGAAGCGATTGTGCTATTGGGTTAACAACCGGACAGGCAGTAGGTAATTATGCGATAACAAGGGCTAAGGCAGATGGAGCAGATAATTGATGCCTTAGCATTTTTCTAACAAGTTCTATTGTAAAGGCAAACGCTATTTACAGCTGAACCGAAGAATAAATAGAAGCTTCGCAAAGAAACTAATAAGAATACCTGAATTTCAGTGGAATACTAATAAAACTAGTATTGCTGCAATCTCCCAGATAGTCATCTGGGAGATTTTTTTATTGTATAGGGAAGCGCTTGCACCGTTCCCCAAACCCGCCTATCTGTGAATCATGTAATTTCTTCCCGTTAATGTATAATAGATAGTAAAGTAGTTGGCTCAACTTTGTGAATCATGCAGAAGAAATCAGGCGGATTTTTATTGATTCTAATCGGGATCATTATGATAGCGGTTACCGGGTTCAGTTTTATCACTACCAAAAAAATAGCTGATCTGGGTTTGGTAACCATCAATCAAAAAGAAACCCATTTGATACATTGGCCTCCTTTTATAGGAGCCATCCTGCTGGTGATAGGAATTGTATTGGTAGTGATAGATAAAAAATAGACTCAGTACAGTCTCGGAAAATTTGAAATAATAAAACATGAAAATAGCGATTGGTATTACCGAAAAGAATTTACTAAAAGGAGCACATCATCTTTCCCGGTTATTGGCAGATGAAATGACGCTCTACGTGAAAACAAGAAAATTTCACTGGAATGTGTCGGGAGATAGTTTTATGGAATACCATAAACTATTTGAAGGTCAATATAAAGACCTGGAAGAAGCCATTGATGAAATAGCTGAACGAATTGGTAAACTGGGTCATAAAACTATTGGCACGATGCAGGAATATGGTAAATTATCTACCATCAAGGAAAGCCCAGGGAAATACCCTTCCTCCAAAGATGCGCTTCATGAATTATTGAAAGATCATGAAACCATTGTACAACACTTGCGAAAGGATATTATCGAAATCACCAAGAATAGCCACGATCTGGGTACTGCTGATTTCCTGACAGGCTTACTTGAACACCATGAAACCACTGCATGGATTCTTAGAAGATACCTAAACTAAAATACAGGCAATCAAATTATCGATTATCATAATGGCTGTGTTTAGTTTTACTATAGGAATCATACTGGAAAGCTGCCATTCACATAGTTTATCTGTAAAAACGACTTCTCATTTATTAAATAAAAATTATGTCAAAAGAAACGAAATGGTCAATCGACCCATCGCACAGCGAAATCAGTTTTAAAGTAAGACATTTAATGATTGCCCATGTAAAAGGCTCCTTCAAATCCTTTGATGCCAGTATCTATACTGAGGGCACCGATTTTACAACAGCCGATATCGATCTTTGGATCGATGCCGCTTCCATCGATACCGGTGATACCACCCGTGACGAACACCTGAAGGGTCCTGATTTTTTTGATGTAGCCAATCATAAACAACTCAATTTCACATCCAGCACGATTGGCAAACCTGATAAAGATGGTAACCATGAACTTTGGGGTGAATTAACAATCAAAGGCATTACAAAGAATGTGAAATTAATGGTGCAATTCGGTGGACTCGTAAAAGATCCCTGGGCAAACGAAAAAGCAGGTTTCACACTAACCGGAACCATCAATAGAACCGATTGGGGATTGATTTGGAACAGCACCCTGGAAGCAGGTGGTATTATGGTAAGCGAAGAAGTAACCATTTCCTGTGAAGTAGAGTTAATTAATGCGGGTAAAAAGGATCTGGTGATGCAGTTGGATGAAGTTTCCGATGGTAGTTAGCAGCCTATCCCTTCAATAAAAGTTTTCTAGTGAAACCAATTATATATAAATGCCTCCTTTTTGGGAGGCATTGTTTTTTAGAATCATTTTTTAATTCTTCATCGAAGCTCCTTAAGTGACTCTGCGTTTAGTATTACCAAGCAAACAATTGCAAAAGAATATAATTGGGAGAAAGACGCCAAGCCCTCAATTTTTATTGCGAAGAGGCTTTATTAATTTTACCCACAGACTAATCAAGTAACGTGTGGTGCTATTAGATTATTTAGTATTTTCTAAAAATGAAAGTTATCAATATAGGGTGCCAGGTAATTATTTTCATTCCCCCTGCGTTCCCTGCGGTGCAGCTTTTCCAGATCTTAGTTAAAGCGGGAGCGCTCTCCTTGTTGGCTGGCAAGTAGATCACGCAAAGAACTACAAAGTTCGCAAAGAAATAAAGAAATACTAATAAGGAAACTGATAGCATCTATTTTCAATAGTACAACACGTTAATCAAGTAGTCCCTTTCCGCTGAGAATTTTTTGCAAGCATTTTTCAATCCTTGCTTCCCTGGTTGTTGATTGCTTGGCAGCAGTAAAATACATGAGATAAGCTTTTTGCCGACCTGGGGTTAATGCAGCAAATGATTTTTTTAAAGCAGGCATTTTAGCTAACTTCTTTTGAAATTCTTCAGGATACGGTAAATCAGCTTTCACTGATTCCCCTGTTAGTCGCGACACTTTTAAGCCTGCTTTTTCTGCCTCAATAGCCTCTTGTATATAGGCTTTTAGAATAGGTGCCAGTTTCGTAATTTCTGTAACATTGGCAAACCGAACCTGACGACCAACACGTGTATTTTCACCGGTTTTGGAAAGTATATGATGGGGGTCTTTCAATAAGACGCCTTTAAAAAATAAAAGCGCAAAATATTCTTTAAATCCTTGTATCACTAAAAGATTGGTGTTATTAAAAGAGTAACAGGGTTTACCCCATTTCAATTCTTCCGAAAGTCCAGAGGCAAGAATAATTTTTCTTAATTTCTCTGTTTCCTCCTTCCATTGTTTCAATTTACTGATATAGGCACTAACTTTTGGATTCATGATGGCAAGTGTTAGGTTTGAGAATTAAATTTATTAAGTCCAATAGCAATTGTAAAATGGGTTGCCAGGTTTATTTTCATCCATCTTAAGATACAGGGGCAAGATCACCATACCAATAAGCAGCAGTTACTCCACCATCCATTAAAAAATCGCTGCCGGTAATAAATGCTCCTTCAGTCCCCATTAATAAAGCACCCAGGGTGCCCACTTCATCGGGTGTTCCGGCCCTGCCTACAGCCGAAATTTCAATCATTTTACGGTATCCATCCCCACGTGGTCCGTTTAATTCGTCTTTAGCCAATGGGGTAATAATAATTCCCGGACTAATGGTATTTACCCTTGCTCCACGTTTCCCCCATCGAATGGCTTCCGCCATTACCCTTAATGAGTTACCTCTTTTGGATAATTGATAAGCATGGAGTGAGTCTTTTACATGATCGGGTTGAAGAAAAGAAAGACCAAGCAAATCCTCAGTAGGTGCCATAGCCAAAGCTTTGTTTTGATCCTGCGTTAATGCAGGCAGGCGGTGACCTGACTGTGAAGCAATCACTACTCCGGCTCCGCCATTGGCAATTACATTTCCGAATAATTCCAATACCAGGGCGGTGCCATATAAATCCACTTTTAATATAGTTGCAGGTGTTGCTTGTGATGGGGAAACCCCGGCTGCATGAATAAGTCCGGTGATATTACCAATGGCCAAAGCAGCTTCTACCAATGACTGAACCGAAGCCCGGGAAGAAACATCCACCACCTGTGTACTGACTGCAAACCCGGCTTCGCTTAATGTTTTAGCGGCAGCCTCATTGTTTTCCTGACGCAGATCCGCAAGAAGTATATGTTTACCTGCACCCACTCTTCTGGCAATTGCCTGACCTATAGAACCCGCACCAATAAGAACGATTACATTAACAGGATGATCTTTCATAAAAATGATTTGGTTCTTTATAAGCAATGCGAATAGCGACTGATAGATCTAATATCCATCTAAAGATAAAAAGAATAACAAATATTTCCCTTTATTTCAGTAACATATGGTAGCAACCAATTCCTATCAATGTGTTTTGCTAGTAATTTTATATTAGTCAGGAGTAAATTCAATTACTCAATTCAAGGTGAAATAAGGGCTGGATAATAATCATATATCTCTGTTTACAAGATAACTTTCCGCATTCTGCCCCGTTAGGGGCAACCGCC
The DNA here is from genome assembly GCA_903913355.1 of uncultured Bacteroidota bacterium. Lineage (GTDB taxonomy): Bacteria > Bacteroidota > Bacteroidia > Chitinophagales > Chitinophagaceae > Sediminibacterium. The sequence continues at coordinate 5,606 of CAIWKU010000435.1, forward strand.
CTGTAGCAAAATGTGATTTTTTGATATTCCAATGCCCCATAGGGGCTACCCTTATGGCTTGCACTAAGCGAAAGACTGATTCCCCTGTGTAGTCCCTGACGGGACATTTCCATTCGTGTGTTGGGGTTTTACAGGGCGGTAGCCCCTATGGGTATAAAAGAATAATCCCGGTGGGCTATTTAATTTGATCTTGCTGCCTTTCAAGAATTCAAATATTTAAATAATACAAGACGGTCTTATTTGTATGCCATAGTTGGGTGAGATGAATTTTACATCTAGGAAACCATTTTACTCAACTCATTTTCCCGCCTTTCAAAATTTTCAATGGACTGACTATCGTTGAGACCTATTGGATTATTCATGTACCTTATAATTCGGTGACTGGGTAAAACAAGTGGGTGGGTTTAGGTATTTTTCTGATGCGAAAGCTTTACATATTAGCGAACTGCTAATTTTTAAATAAATCAAATCCTTGTACTTTTTTGAAAGGCCTTTTAAAAAAATCATCTACTTCAGTATTAAATTTATCCTTATACTGAATTAATAGTCCATGTCCCGCATTTGGAACAATCCAGAGGTTTGAATTGGGAATAGATTGAGCAATTAATACGGTATGTGGTACTTGAATAGCATCATGGTCACCCCCAATAACCAGTGTGGGGCATTTTACTCCTGAAAGTGCTTGTGCTTTTATATTGGGTTCAGTAAGAATTAGTTTGTAATGACGAAGTATTACGGTGTTTTCTATACCTGGCTTCCTTTTTTGCATCAGTAAATACTGCATTTTGAACACCGATAAAATAAATGGATTGATGGCCGTTGTATCAGGCCAAAGATTAGCGCCTAAAGCGACTAGTTTTTTTACTTTTTCCGGATGCCTGATCGCTAATAATATTCCATTAATACCACCATCACTCCAGCCTAAAACATTGGCAGAATCAATTTTCAAATACTGTAAAAGTGCTGCATAATCATCACTCATCATTTCGTAACTCAGGGAATCACTCATATGCAGGGTGTCCAGGGTATTGCCATGGTCCCTGCTATCAGCAAGGATAACTTTATATTTTGAGGAGAAATATGGGATCTGGTCAGAAAAATCACCTATTGAACCGCTATTTCCATGTATGATCAATAAAGGGTATCCTGATCCATAGGTTTCATAGTACATTTTAATCCCCCTGATTTCAGCGATATGGCCAGCCTGTTTATTATTACCATAATGTATCGAATCTTTGGATTGTCCATTTGCAATAAGGCTTGTGAAAAGAAATAGTGAAATAAGTGATTTCATAAATGACCCTTTTATCAGGAGTATAGCTTTTTAATTTTCTGAATGGCAATAAAAACAAGCACGGCAGCCACTACACTAAAAACAACAGCCCATAATGTGTACGAACGCGTATTGCGTGCAAAATTACGACTGGCCGCCGCAGGGAGTACCAAAAGAGAATTTATGATCAAGATCCCTACCAACCGAATCGACACCATCACAACGATTGCCAACAATATCGTAAAACTTGTTTCCAACATAAACACTTTTATCCGGCGGCTAAGTTCCAGCGAACTATTCACACTAGTCAAAATAAGTGCATTACTGGCTACGCACCAATAAATCAGGACAGCAAAAAAGATAACCAGAAGCCAAGTTATTTCGGAGGGGCTGACCGCAAGAATATCCCCTATCAGATACTTCGTATATTTTACGAACCCGCCCTGACGGCTTAATATCGTGATCCCCAACGCCACCATAAACGCGAGGAAAACCCCCAATACAGTATCAGTTGAAGCCCGTGTCCATCCCTTGAATATGTTGATCAAAATAGCCAGACAGACCGCCATAATGATCATCGGCCATGTCGGATCATGAATGCCGCACAAAACCCCGATAGCGATCCCGGCGAGTGCAGAATGCCCAAGCACATCGGTAAAGAATGCCATCCTGTTACTGACAACCATCGTCCCCATCATGGCGTAAACGGGCGTAATAACAAAAACTGCCAGAAGGGCATTCTTCATAAAAAAATAATGCCCCCACTCAAACGGCAACAATATATCAACCAATTTATACCAAACGTCGATCATGATATTTTCCCAGAAGATAAAGATGGCAAGGAAGATACATTCCACAA
>CAIWKU010000436.1 GCA_903913355.1 uncultured Bacteroidota bacterium
CCCCGGGCTGTTTGTTTTGTTTAATTAATAACAATGATGATTTTTATTTTTTCATCTTCAATTTCATAATCTCATCAAACTGTTCCAAGCTAAGTTTTTTGGCTATAATATGCTTATCCTCATCTAATAAATAATAAGTGGGGGTGAACTTAGCATCATATGCCTGTCTGAAATTCATTTGGTTGGCTTTTTCGGTAGCTCTTTGGATGGCAGCTGTTTCATGAGCATGCACCCAACCAGTCAGTTTATTATCAATGATAAAATTTTTCCAGGCTTTTAACTCAAGTTCATTAATATTTACTGCATAAATGGAGACCCCCATCGCCTTCCATTTTGCTCTGTACATAGAATCCAGCCGTGGGATCTCTATTTTACAATGACCACAGGTAGGATCCCAGAAAACGATGAAAGTAAATTTAGATTTCAATCCATATAATGGGGCAGGCCTTCCTGCTGTATCTACAAAATTCATAGGTACAGCTGGCAATCCAATCTGGTTGGCCATTAAATTATAGGCTCTTTCTGTAACAATTTTTTTATTGCCGGCATCCAATAAAGTAGTATCTCCTTTGGCATAGAAATTCTCAAACAAGAACACAAAAACTTTATCCTGACCCATGTATTGTGGATTCATATATTGCTTGGTGAACTTATTTAACAGAAATGGGAATATCTCTTTACCGGTTCTGGCAAAAAGAAGTATATAGTTCACTTCTTTAATAATAGAATCCGCTTCAATGGAAACCAGGTTCTTGAAATATTCATCAAGTTTTGCTTCAAAAAATGGGGTATGTAGAATGCGATCATCAGCAAAATTCACATCATCCCAATAATGCTCTTTATAATATCGAAAAGGATATGTAGAATCCTTTTTTCCGTTTATGGTTGGAATTTCTTTGATAGGGGGTCTTTTCATGGTATTGAACAAGGCACTAAGCAAAGCATCGGGATATTTATTACAAATACTATCCTGATACTGTTTCACTCCATCTCTGAGTTTGGCTTCTTCCTTTATTGCGTTTGCTGTATCTTTTTTTGTTTTTTTACTGGTTGAATCCTTGAATTCCTTTATTAATTTCTCGATCCTTTTATTCTGCGAGGTGGAATATCTGGAATACTGGGCATATAAAGCATTCTCCTTCGATCCTGTAATCGTAGTGCTTTCCATAGTGCTTGTATCGGCCAGAATATTGAATTGCTGCTCATCATCCATTAAAAAATCCCAGCCCTGAATAATTGCATAATTCGGATCTTTCGTAACCAGAAAATAAATACCTCCTGTAAGTTTAGCGGGCCCTTGAAATACTCCTTCACTTTTTTCATTGAGATAAGCAGAATCAAATAAAGCAAGGGTGTTTCCATAGTTGCTTCCTAAAAAGATTTTGGTATTCTTAAGTGGAGATAGTTTAATGGTGATATGTCTTCCTCCAGATATTGGCCCTTGTTGGGCATCAGCCCATGAAAAATATCCTGAAAGGGCTAATAAAAATATCATCTGTTTCATATAAAACAAATCACTGGTTTACTATTATAAAACTAACTATTCCCCCGTTTTAAGTAATATATGCAACCACAGTATATGGCACGGATTGGAAATATCCCTCAATTAATTTGAAATGTTTTTTTGACTGGCTACTTATTTTTCATCTTTAATTTCATAATCTCATCAAACTGTTCCATACTTAGCTGTTTGGCTATAATATGCTTGTCCTGATCCAGTAAATAAAATGTAGGCGTTTTATAGATATCATAGGCCTGTCTGAAATTCATTTGGTTGGCTTTTTCGGTAGCTGTTTTGATGGCGGCTGTTTCATGCGCATGTACCCAACCACTCAGTTTATTGTCGACTATAAAATTTTTCCATGCTTTCATTTCCGGCTCATTGATATTGACTGCATAGATAGAAACACCCATGGCTTTCCATTTTGCCCGATAAATAGAATCTAAACGGGGGATTTCTATTTTACAGTGACCACAGGTAGGGTCCCAGAATGCCACCACCGTAAACTTTGATTTTAATCCATATAAAGGAGCAGGCCTTCCCGCTGTATCTACAAAATCCATGGGAGGAGCGGGTAATCCAATCTGATTGGCCATCAAATTATAGGCTCTTTCTGTAATGGTTTTCTTATTGCTGGCATCCAGTAAAGTAGTATCGCCCTTGGCATAAAAATTTTCAAATAAGAATACAAATACTTTATCCTGACCCATGTACTGCGGATTCATATACTGTTTGGTAAACTTAGTTAAGAGAAATGGATAGATCTCCCTGCCTGTTCTTGCATACAGCAGAATATAATTTACTTCCTTAATGATAGAATCCGCTTCAATAGAAACCAGGTTTTTAAAATATTCATCCACTTTTGCCTCAAAGAATGGCGTATGCAGAATACGATCATCAGCAAAGTTTACATCATCCCAATAATGTTCTTTATAATACCGATAAGGATAAGTTGAATCCTTTTTGCCGTTTACGGTTGGTATTTCTTTGATAGGGGGCCGTTTCATCGTATTCAATAACTCTGAAAGCAGACTTTCCGGGTATTTTTGAATGATGCTATCACGGTAATGTTGCAATTCTTTGTCAACATCCTTATAGGCTTTCACCAAATTGGCCGTATCTTCTTTTGTCTTTTTTTTCGTGGTATCTCTGAACTTAGTATCCAGTCCCTGGGTATATTTTAGTTTAGCCGCAGAGAATTTTTTATAGTCATTGTATAATGTATTCTCAGCCGACCCGGTTATAACTGCTTTATCTTTAAAAGCAGTGTCTGCAGTAATACTGAATTGCTGCTGATCATCCATTAACAGATCGAACTGAATAGCAAATTCCGGTGCTTTAGTAACCAGAAGATAGATGCCCCCTGTGAGTTTAGTGGGAGCTTTGAAAACACCTTCGCTTTTGTCGTTTAGCATGGCAGAATCAAACAAAGCGGTTGTATTGCCATAATAACTACCCAAATACACTTTTTGATTTTTCAGTGGGGTAATTTTGACATTGATATACCTTCCCGCAATAGGTGCGGGAGTTTGGGCCATCAAACCCTGGATACCAGTGAATACTAAAAAAATGATCAGTAAATGCTTCATACGTGTAAAATTCGGAGGTAAATTTAGTTAAATAGGATATTGACTGTGTTAATCGGTTGTAAATTATCTCTTCTATTTTATCTTCCAGGCAAACTGAATCGTAGTTACCTTTGGCCCCGTGCGAAAACAAAGAAAAATAACCGTACTCGAAAATGTACTCGTGCTGGATTATGCAGCTGAAGGAAAATCATTGGCCCGGGTAGATGGAAAAGTAATTTTTATTGAGGGTGCCGTGCCTGGGGACACCGTTGATATTCAGCTATCAAAGAATAAATCTGACTGGGCGGAGGGACATGTAGTTAAAATTCATACGCATTCCCCTGACAGAGTGCCTGCTTTTTGTGAACATTTTGGGGTATGTGGCGGATGCCAATGGCAGATGCTCCCGTATGAAAAACAGTTGTTTTACAAACATAAACAGGTAACAGATAATCTGCAAAGAATCGGAAAAATTGCTTTACCGGAGATTGCTCCCATTTTAGGTGCAGATAAAACACGACAATACCGTAATAAACTGGAATATACCTTCTCTCCGAAAAAATTTATCCCTACTGAGGAATTCAGGAAAATGAAGGAAGCGGGTATTTCCCTTACAGATCAACCTGGGGCGGGCGGCTTTCATGTTCGGGGTTTTTTTGATAAAGTAGTGGAGATCGATACCTGTCATTTACAGGAAGAGCCCACTAATTTAATCCGTAAAGCCGTGGCAAAATTCGCGGTTGATCACCAACTCCCTTTTTATAATGTAAAATCACACCAGGGCTGGCTGCGAAACATGTTTGTGCGGAATACCAGCACAGGCGAATTGATGATCAATGTAGTATTGGGATATGAGTCAGAAGAGTCCAGAAAACAGTTATTGGATCAATTACTGTCCGATTTTCCGGCAATTACTACACTTTTATATACTATCAATACCAAGAAAAATGATAGTCTTCACGATCTGAACCCAATCGTTTATGCCGGCAAAGGGTATATAACAGAGAAACTGGAAGATTTTAGTTTTAAGATAAGTCCCAAATCATTCTTCCAGACCAATACCCGGCAGGCAGAAAAATTATACCAGGTAACCCGTGATTTTGCCGAACTCAATGGAACCCAGATTGTTTATGATTTGTATTGCGGAACAGGAAGTATTGGCATTTTTGTAAGTAAACTGGCCAAAAAAGTGATTGGCGTAGAAGTCATTGCAGAAGCGATTGCAGATGCAGATGAAAATGCAGCGCTGAATCATATTCACCATGCCAATTTTTTTGCGGGAGATGTGGTGGATATTTGTGATGACAAGTTTTTTGAGCAGCATGGAAGACCAGACGTAATCATTACAGACCCGCCAAGGGCCGGGATGCATGAAAAACTAGTTAAAAAATTACTGGATATTGCGGCACCTGTAGTTGTTTATGTAAGTTGCAATCCGGCAACCCAGGCCAGAGACCTGGCTATGCTGGATGAAAAGTATCGGGTAGAGAAAATACAACCCGTAGATATGTTTCCGCATACCCTGCATATTGAGAATGTAGTACAATTGAAATTAAAATCCGATTTAGCCTAAACCCGGCTAAAAGAAATGAACGATAAAGTAGATAGAATGAAAAAAATGTTATCCTTTACATTATATACCGCATCAAATATTTCCTTTCAGGAATTCAGGGAGGATATACTATGACACAATTCAGACCCAGCAGTTTCCAGATATTACCCCCTATTGTTAAAAACTTATTGATCATTAACGGGTTGGTCTTTTTTGCCCAGTATATATTCAAAACTTCTGATTTCAGTTTTTCGATTGATGACAATTTTGCTTTGCATGCCTGGCAGAGTAGTTTATTCAAGCCCTGGCAATTAATTACCCATATGTTTCTGCATGGCGATACCTGGCATATTATCGGAAATATGTTCGCTTTATGGATGTTTGGATCTGTTTTGGAGAATCTTTGGGGCTCAAAACGATTTTTGATCTTTTATATGGTTTGCGGTTTAGGTGCTGCATTGATACATCTTTTATTCCTCAGCTATGAACTAGTGCCATTAATGAAGGAATATGCCAATATTTTCCAGTTGCATATGAATGGTAATGAGGATCAGGGAAATGCTATGTATGCTTTTATCAACAAAAATCATGTTCCTTTTGGGGTTTATGCTGAAGAATTACAATCGTATATAAAAGCAGGTGCAAGTAATGATCAACAAAACGCTTTTACATTCAAGGTAATTACTGCCTGGTATGAAAATAGCCTGAATACCGCAACAATTGGTGCCAGCGGGGCCATTTTTGGTGTGCTGGCCGCTTTCGTTTATCTTTTCCCAAACACGTATATCTATATTTATTTTCTGGTACCCGTTAAGGCAAAATGGCTGGGGATACTCTATTTTTTATTCGAATTGTTTAATGCCATCAGAAATTCAGCGGGCGATAACGTGGCAAGATGGGCACATGTGGGTGGTGCCATTGTTGGGCTGCTGATTGTAATTACCTGGAACAAAACGAATAGAAAAACGTTCTATTAGAGAAAGATCACTAAAATCATTACTGAATTCATGTCAATTTCATCTTATAAAACGAATCGCAAAATATTACTGGGACAGGATAATAATGCCCTGGTATTTTTATTTGCCGTAAATACTTTACTGTTTGTTCTGATCAGTTTTATTAAGACCGTTTATTTTTTGTCGGATATTCCAATGGAGATTTTTTACAGACAGATTCTCAATTGGTTTACGCTTCCTGCTTCTCCGGATATTTTAGCCGGGAGACCCTGGACCCTGCTTACCTATATGTTTACGCATAACAGTATCTGGCATCTCATCAGTAGTATGTTATGGTTATGGTGCTTTGGCTATATTTTACAGGACCTTACCGGTAATAATAAACTGATTCCGATTTATCTCTATGGAGGGTTTGTAGGCGGACTGGTATTTGTACTTATCAATAATCTTTTCCCGGTTTTAGAAAGAAGTATTGCCACTACCGAGCCCATGTTAGGGGCAGGCGCTGCTGTTATGGCTATCGCAGTTGCTACTACAACACTGGCTCCTGATTACCGGTTATTCCCTTTAATCAATGGAGGCATCCCGCTTTGGGTACTCACCCTGATTTTTGTGGCAATCGATTTTGCTACATTGGCCAGTGGCAATGCAGGAATAGGTGCGGGCCATCTTGCTGGTGGTACCATGGGATATTTATTTATTCACCAATTACGTAGAGGAAAAGACTGGGGTGATTGGATGATACGGTTGGTAAATTGGCTGGATGATCTATTTAGTCCGGAAAAAAAGCACGCAAAAGATAAAAAAGAGAACAGGCTTTTCTATCGTTCCAATCGCAAACCCTATGAGAAAACTGCGAATGTTACCCAACAAAAGCTTGATGAAATTCTGGATAAGATCAACCAGGAAGGTTACCAGTTTTTAACCGATGAAGAAAAAGCATTTCTTAAAAAAGCGAGTAACGAAGATTTATAAGACCAATTAGAAAATTTGGCGCCGATCCCTTTCTAAAAAATTACTCATGGATATTGATACATCATACACTGCCTGTTATAGATCAAGTTAACACCTCCATGAAAAAACACCCCAGAATAAAGAAATTATTTTTTTCCGCCGGTATTGCCTTTACTGTATTCTTTATATTTTCTTGTCTTACCCCATTTATAGCACCTGCCAGCTGCTTTTTTACCACTTATGCAGCGCTCTTGTTTCCGTATAGTTTTTTTGCTTATCTTCTGTGGCTTTGCTTTATATTATTGTATTATAGAAAATATTTTGCCTGGTTCTTAGTCATACTGATTCCTGCCTGGAAAAATATCGGCACCGTTTTTAGTTTTCATATACCCCATAGCTTTTCTTACAAAAAAGACGGCAATCAACTCAGGGTGCTTTCCTGGAATATTGATAATTTTTTATACGCTGCATACGCCGGAAAAGATCTGGCTGCCAAGCAGGATTCCATGTTGCATTTTATCAGGCAAATGGATGCTGATATTCTTTGTTTTCAGGATTATTCAGAAGCAGCGCCTGAATTTGCAAAAGGCAACAGCAAATATATCAAGGATTCACTGGGATATCCGTATGCTTATTTTAGCATGGATGCTTATAATTATGGAACCTATATTTTTTCAAGACTTCCTATTCTAGATAGCGGACATATTCAATACTCTGGAAAAATA
>CAIWKU010000437.1 GCA_903913355.1 uncultured Bacteroidota bacterium
CGCAACAGGTGATAAAGAGAAACAAAGGGAATTGATGAAGAAACTGGCAATGGTAAAAATCAGGCAATTCAATATCACAAAACGCAAAGCACTGTTGGGAGATATGATTCCTCTGGGGATTTCTCTGATAGCGGTTCGTGGATTTTTTGCATCAAAATGTCTGTCGAGGTATCGGTTGAATGCCATAGCGGCACTTCTGGCTGTTACCATACAAACCAATACCAGCAAAAATTTGATCAATATATTTTGGTAATCGATACTACCCGTTGTATGGGTAACGCCCAGAACAAAACCGATTAAAGCAAAGGGTAACGCAAAAATAGTATGTGAGAATTTTACAAGGCTCAGGTATTTTTTGATAGCCGTCATAAGTTTACTGATTTAGTTGGTTTCTGTTTGGTTAAAACGGTATTCTGCCAATTTCCAAAGAACGATTCCGGCAGCAACGGAAATATTAAGTGAGTGTTTCATACCCCACTGAGGTATTTCTATACATCCATCGCACAAGTTGACTACTTCTGCATTTACTCCTTCCACTTCATTTCCAAATACAACTGCTATTTTGGTTTCAGGTTCCGGAAATTTTTCAAGAGAAATACTACCCAACGCCTGTTCTACAGCAAATAGGGTATAATTGCGCGATTTAAGCGTTTGGATGGCTTCAAAGGTAGTTGGAAAATAGAGCCAGTCAACCGTTTCCGTTGCACCTAATGCTGTTTTATGGATATCGCGATGCGGGGGCTGGGGCGTATACCCACATAAAAAAATGGCTTCCACCAGAAAAGCATCGGCGGTTCTGAACACGCTGCCCACATTATGCATGCTGCGGATATTATCCAATACTACAATAATGGGTGTTTTAGGGGCTTTCTTGAATTCATCTACCGACTTCCGTCCCAATTCATCCATGCTCAGTTTTCGCATCCTGCAAAGGTAAACTCAACCATTCAAATAATCGATAGTGTGTTTTCAGGGGAAATCATTATTTTACTATTTCCTAAAATCTATGCAATTATGAGAAAAAATACCCCCTTAGCGGTCCTGTTGGCATTGTCTATCCCCTTTGCCGGTATTAGTCAGGACGAGAAAATTGACAACACTATCATGCAAAAGATCCGTAAAGAAGGCCTGGAAAATTCCAAGGTGATGGATATTGCATTTAACCTTACTGATAAAAGTGGTAACCGGCTTACGGCTTCTCCCGGATTTATGCGGGCAGCTACTTACGCTAAAGAAACCCTGACTGGTTGGGGTTTGCAGAATGCAGCGATTGACCCATGGGGTGAGTTTGGGAAGGGCTGGGAACTGGAAAAAAGTTATGTAGCGATATCTGCCCCTTATTATAAACCTTTATCTGCATATCCAAAAGCCTGGTGTGGTGGTACCAAGGGATTGAAAAATGCAGATGTGATCGTAATCACCGCTGCAGATACTACTGCATTGGAGGGTTACCGCGGACAATTAAAAGGTAAAATCATTGTATTAGATCAGTTGATGCCCTATAAACCCAGTTTTAAAGCCGATGCACACCGTTATGAGGACTCTGACCTGGCTAAGATGGCTAGCGCTAAACTTCCTCCTCCCAGAGCAGCAATTAACCCAAATGATACCGCCGCTTTGAGAAGACAAAGAGCACAGTTTGCGGGACGCGGAGGTGGTACCCAAAGAATTCTGGCCATATTGAAAGAAATGGCCAAAAATGAAGGCGCTGTGGCCATTATCAGCAGTGGTAGTCCTCGTAGCCATGATGGAACCATTTTTGCCCAGGGCGGCGGAAATTATAAAGCCACAGACCCGGAGAATTTCCTGGATATTGTATTGGGTATTGAGGATTACAATACGATTTTACGATTGGCCAAGGCGGGTGTACCCGTAAAAATGGAAGTAGATGTAAAAACCAAATTCCAAACAAAAGATACCCAGGGGTATAATGTAATTGCGGAGATTCCGGGAACTGATCCAGCGTTAAAAGACGAAGTGGTTATGATTGGAGCACATTTGGACTCCTGGCAA
>CAIWKU010000438.1 GCA_903913355.1 uncultured Bacteroidota bacterium
GCTTTTTTTATGTCGATTATGTTTCCCACTATTTTTTCTCTTGGAATAAAAGGCTTGGGCGGTGACGCGAAATTTGGCAGCAGCCTGATCATTATGGCGATCGTGGGTGGTGCAGTTTTACCCCCCATATTAGGCCAGATTAGTGATGTAACAGGTAATATACAGAATGGATATATTGTTCCTTTATTGTGTTTTGTAGTCCCCCTGATTTTCGGGCTAAAAACACATGAAGTAGCTAAGCCTGCCATTTAATAACATATAGAATCTGTAGAAATCAGTGTCATCTGTGGCAAACAAAAAAACTAACTTGAGATAAAATTAGTCATTTTATAAAGGAAGTATATGTTCTCTCTCGTAAATAAACATGCAGTCATCACCGGAGCCGGAAGTGGTATCGGTAAATCCATTGCTGAAATTTTTGCCAAACAAGGCGCTACGGTTCATATTATTGAACTGAATGAAGCAGGCGCATCAGAAACTGTAAAAGCAATTGAACAAGCTGGTAGTCATGCTTTTTCCTATGGATGCGATGTGAGTGACCAAGACCAGGTGAGAAAAACATTTGAAAAGATAGGAGCATTGGATATACTTGTAAATAGCGCCGGAATAGCACATATTGGAAAAGCCGATACAACTTCAGTAGAAGAATTTACCAGAATATTTGACGTAAATGTAAAAGGAACCTATAACTGTTTGCATGAAGCCATTCCATTACTAAAACACAGGGGAGGTGGGGTAATATTAAATATTGCGTCTATTGCAGCATTGGTAGGTATCCCTGACAGGTTTGCCTATAGCATGAGCAAGGGTGCAGTGTTTGCTATGACCTTAAGTGTAGCCAAAGATTATATGCAGGATCATATTCGATGTAATTCCATTTCTCCCGCCAGGGTGCATACGCCGTTTGTAGATGGATTTATTGCCAAGAACTATCCGGGTAAAGAAGATGAAATATTCGAAAAATTATCCAAATCACAACCCATTGGTCGAATGGGATCTACGGAAGAAGTAGCTGCCCTTGCTTTATATCTGTGCAGCGACGAAGCTTCTTTCATTACAGGTAATGATTATCCGATAGATGGCGGCTTTATCAAACTAAATAATTAACCCTGATATTCTTGCTCATCATTTGAATTTCTCAGCATTCGCGTTAGTGATTATGAATAGGCTGAATAGTATCTATTTATCGGTAGAATCTAACGCTCAACTCATGAGATGAACCATCGATTTCTTACATTCGTAATTCCTAAACCCGTCTTCAAAAACATTAGACCCGAAGTTCATGTACGATATTTGTTGTGTTGGGCATATTACATTAGATAAAGTAGTTACCACGAAAGCAACTTTTCATATGCCGGGAGGAACAGCTGTTTATTTCTCCAGTGCCATCCGTAATATGCCGATAAAATACAACCTGGTTACTTCCCTTGCCGGTAAAGAGATGGATATTGTTGCTGCTCTTCGTGAAAAAGGGATAGAGATAACCGTATTACCCAGTAACCATACCGTTTATTTCGAAAATATTTATGGCGAAAACCAAGACCATCGAACACAACGTGTAACACAGAAGGCAGACCCGTTTGTGCAGGGAGCCTGGAATGAAATGGAAGCAACAATATATCATCTGGGACCATTACTTGCAGATGATATACCGGTATCATTGATAAAAATGCTGGCTGCCAAAGCAAGGATATCATTGGATGTTCAGGGATATTTGCGGGAAGTAAGGAATGAAAATGTATACCCGATTGACTGGGCAGATAAACAGGAGGCACTCCGCTATATTGATATTCTAAAAGCCAACGAATACGAAATGGAAGTATTAACAGGCAGCAGTGATGTTTATACTGCGGCAAGAATATTGAATGAATGGGGAGTAAAAGAAGTGGTGATTACGCTTGGCAGCATGGGCTCTGTTATTTATAAAGAAGCTGTTTTTTATCATATCCCTGCTTATCAGCCAATAGCAATAGTAGACGCAACCGGGTGTGGGGATACGTATATGGCGGGCTATTTATACCAACGGATCAAAGGGGTGGATATACAGGAAGCCGGAGAATTTGCAGCTGCGATGGCCACCCTCAAAATTGAATCCTCAGGGCCTTTTACCGGCAACCGGCAGGATGTGGAGGAAGTTCTACGTACCCACACAGTTAGCTGATAGGCATCTTTAATATAAAGGTTAGTGTAAAAACCCAAACGACCAATAGCCAGCATCCAAATCCTCATTTGAGGATAATCCTCTATTCACAATTTCGGCCTGATTTAGATAATATGATCGGTAATCATGCTGGGTAATAGCTAAAACCTGATTCTATGGCTGGCAAAATGATAATTTTATCGATTTAGTGTATGTAAATTATATATTACTAATTTGTTTATATATATTAGCTGATCAACCATTTAATACACAGTTTTCAGTGTAAATACTTTAAAAAGAAATTGACGAATGATAAAATGGCTGTTGGCTTTCTTTTGTTTATGTATGGTGAAATCTGGGTTTTCGCAAAACACCGCGGTTTCCTGCAATGTACAAACAACCTATACGGTTGATGGTAGACTAACAAAATTCGTTGGATATCAAACCATAGATAGTACTAAAGATATGGTAACCTCATTGGGCGCTGAGCTTACCGGAAGCTATTATTATATAACTATTCGGGTGGTATACAAAACTGCTGTAAAAACAGTAGTAGGCGATCTGGTTATTCAATTTTCGGATAATACTTCGATGAATGTGCCCTTAACGAATTGTAATAGTAATGGTGCGGGTATTTTTGAATCTAGCACCTGTAGCTACATTGTATTGGACAAGTTTATAAGGCCATTAACTATTAAATCAATTGATAAAATCATTTTTCGAATGATTGACAATACATTTAAAGCGATTGACCTAAAAACCAAAAGCACTCTTCTCAAAGATGCTTTAGCCTGCCTCATGCAATAATTTATTTCTACCATCTCTTATCCGGGACATTTATTATTTCATTTTAGGTAAATGTAAACTTTGGGAAGTGCTTAATTACCAGGAAAGCTGGCCACATGGTAAGCATCTTAGTTCTATTCTCATACTTTTAGGATAGATAGCTACCTAGTATCATATTTATCCTTATTTTAGATTTACTTTTACAACTACTACTTATGAAGAGAGTTATCCTTTTATCTGTTTTGCTTTGCCTGTTTATTTTCGGAAATAGTATTGCCCAGGGTAAACCCGAATGGAATGGTATATTTAATACTATTAACCAGGACGTACAAACCAATTCCAAAGCCTATGCAACCCTAAAAGAAGCTACTGAAACCATTGGGCATAGATTAACCGGTTCAGCAAACGGTAAAAAAGCGGAAGAATACGCCTATAACCTGTTAAAGAGTTATGGATACAAAGACCTCCATTATCAACCATTTGAAGTAGAAAGCTGGAGTAGGGGTAAACTATCTGTTACAGTAGGAGAGCAGGATAAATTACAACCCGTAAAAGCTGTTACACTGGCTCATTCTCCTGTGAAATCAGAGATTACCCTCGAATTGGTAGATATGGGTAATGGTCTTGAAGAAGATTATCTGGCAAATCCGGATAAAGTAAAAGGCAAGATCGCATTGGTTTACCTCGGTGTATTGCCCGGATCCAAACCCGGCACCAAAACCCTGCACAGATCAGAAAAAACAGCCATAGCTACCAAATATGGGGCAAAAGGAATCATCATCATCAATACACCCGATGGTGGTATTTTATTAACCGGAACAGCTTCTGTTACAGGTAAACTCATTCCGATTCCGGCTGTTTGTATTGGAAAAGAAGATGGGCTTCGCATTAGGCAACAATTGGCTTCAGGAAAATTATATAGTCATATTGCTATGACAAATTTTTCTGGTATGATCAAAGCCAGAAATGTTGTAGCCACCATAAAAGGTAAAAAATTCCCTACCGAAAAAATTGTGATTGGCGGTCACCTGGATAGCTGGGATTTAGCAACGGGTGCTATTGACAACGGAATAGGATCTTTTTCTGTATTGGATATGGCCCGTAGTTTTAAAAAGCTAAACCTGCAACCCGATCGCACGGTTGAGTTTGTTATGTTTATGGGTGAAGAAGAAGGATTACTGGGTTCCAAAGCATATGTTGAGGAAGCTGTCAAAAATAAAAGCATTGCTCAACTCAGGTATATGCTGAATTACGATATGACCAATGATCCAAAAGGGTTTTCTACAACGGCCGAAGAAAGTAAAGAATTGTTTCAATACATAGGCAATATTGCCCGCTCTATCGATTCCAGTTTTAAAAACCAGTTCCGCACCGGAGCAGGTTTGCATAGTGATCACCAGCCATTTATGTTATATGGAATTCCTACAGGCGGTGGTTCAGGTGGTGGTTTACCAAATAATGCCGGCCCCTGTTACCATGCAGATTGTGATAAATTCAGCCTGGTTGATGAACAGGGTATGAAAAATACGGTAAGGTTCAGTGCTATGTTATTATATGGTATTGCCGATGCGCCTGAAATCAAAGCCAAACATTTTACAGATGAAGAAACAAAGGCTTTCCTGCTAAAAAATAACCTGAAAGAACCTTTGCAGATTGCCGGAGAGTGGCGCTGGAAGGAGTAATTAGGTTTTATGGGACTTTAGATGAATTGAAATTACTAATCATCAGATTCGGTAATTTCAATAGCGACTAATCCATTGTTATAATCGGGGTAGTCGGGACAATTCTGGCACCAATTGGGTTTGATCCATTTGATAAATTCTGCATCATACAAAAGATTACCGATGGTGAATGAAATGGTTTCTCCTCGCTGGTAATCGCTTGAGTAAGAAATTTTTCTTTTAATATCTTTTGCCCCATTGGCTTTAATGATTGTGATAAATTCTTCCTGTGTATTTCCCCCTTCATTTTCCAGGATCTTTGCATTGTTTTCCTGATTCGGTGTCGCCCTTCGATAGCGGAAAGTGGAAGCAAGATGAATACCCAAATCCTGCCAATTTTGTGGTAATACATGATGAGATACCGATAAAAAACTGATTTTCACGACCGATTGATCAGGGCCGGTATACAGGTAAAATTTATCACCCGACATGCTGAAACGGGTACAACGATAACTGGAATCAGGCATTCTTATTTTAGCTACACAGATTCCTTTACTTTCAATCTCTGCATTTTTTGTAACCCCCATGCGGATACCCAATGGTAAAACAGCTAACTGGCTTTGTGCCAGAAGAATAGTATCTGATACAAATGTGAGTAATAGGGTACTGATAAGTATGTAGTAGATACGTTTCATGAAAATATTCCTTTCCATGCACGGATAAAAAGGCTATTCAGCACAAGCATGGCCGGCTAAGCAATCGGTATCGTACAATATAATACTTTTATTACTTATGTTAGCCTTTTTTGTGGTCTTTTTACTACAGCTTGTGGGTTTTCAATAGGTTATTTCTTCAATATGGGTCTGAGAACCTCTATTTTTCCATCAATCATGTCCTTTTGCCAGCTCAATCCCAGAATAGTTGCAATCAGTGGGTACACATGCACATTCTCAAAACCGCTGATGGACATATTGTTTTTGAAAGCTGGTCCCCAGGCATAAAAACTGGCATGCATATCCGGAATGTCCGGATCAAATCCATGTTTACCCAGAGAAGTTGAGCGATTACCTAAATTAAAAACTTTCGGCAGATGGGGTACCAGCAAAATATCACCGATCCGGTTATAATGATCATCTGATCGACTATAATGCCATTGCTTTGGCATATCTTCTGTAAGATACACATCAAAATCCCTGGCTTCTTTCTGTAATGCCTGGTAAGTAGGTAAAATATCTTTCTTGTCTTTTGCATACAGGTGCACCAGTGCATCACCTGAGGGAATAATAAATTTAGAAGGGTCGATGGAGGAGGGTAATTTCAAAGTATTCTTATTATCTACCACTGTCATTCCATGATCAGAAACAAATACAAAATTGATAGGCAGGTGCAAAGACGCTGCCATGGCATTTAATTTACCAACAGATTCATCAACAAAATGAACAGCTGCTTCTGTTTCTTTTGAATCAGGTCCATATAAGTGTTCAGCATGATCTACTTCCGGAAAATAAAATGTAATCAGGTGGGGCCTTTTATCTTCCGGTAATAAAAGCCAATTCTTGACGGTCTCTATGCGTGAATCGATGCCGATTTTATCATTGTAGATATAATAATAGCTGGGCCTTGTATCCTGGATATTACTTTCAGATGCTACCCAGTAAAAAGAAGCAGATAACATATGCTGTTTCTCTGCCAAAACCCATAAAGGCGTTCCCCCATACCAATATGGATCAGCTACCTGTTTTTTATTACCCATACTGTAACTGGTATCA
Source organism: uncultured Bacteroidota bacterium (assembly GCA_903913355.1). Taxonomy (GTDB): domain Bacteria; phylum Bacteroidota; class Bacteroidia; order Chitinophagales; family Chitinophagaceae; genus Sediminibacterium. The sequence goes on from CAIWKU010000438.1 coordinate 6,357, forward strand.
CGACTTGCATCAAAAAATGAATTGTCAACCAGGCCATGATGAGAAGGGTATAAGCCTGTAATAATGGTATAATGATTAGGAAAAGTAACAGAGGGAAAAGAGGGCAGCATATAACTGGCAGCCACACCCTGTTTTCTTAACCTCAGTAAATTATAAGCCTGGTACTTATCAGCCAGATCGGCACGGAAACCATCTGCAGAAATTAAAATGATATAGGGTTTAGTCGTTTGTTCCTTACTATTTACTCTTCCGGCAACAACCTGTTGTGTTGTATCCTGGGCAAAAGCCATTGAAAAAAAACAAAAAGCAAATGCGATCGTGATACAATTCTTAAATACCATAAATAGATTTTGATTGAAGAGTAATAAAAATGCTTTTGAAATAGCTATGTAAATGAATATTATCTGGAAAATCTTTTTTGAATCAACATACTTAGAAAAGCGGTAACCAGCCCGGTAATAATACCCGCGCCTACATCTACCGGAAAATGTTGGGCAAGATAAATTCTTGAATAACCAACCATCGCTGCATACAAAAACCCAAGCGGAATTACCCATCGATTCCTGATCAACAAACAGCCAGTTAAAAAAATACTAAAAGCCGTACCGGTATGTCCGGAGGGAAAACTATTCACTTTATTCAATTCCACGCCAGTAACCGTGTGAATTTGTTTCATATCAATTAGTCCATACGTAGGCCTTGGCTGATCAGGGAAAATATAATTTTTAGTTACTTGGGTAATCAAGGTCGAAATAACAATGGCAGCGAAAATAAGCGGCAACATTTTTTTCCGGTAGATAAATACCAGTACCACAATAATTACCCAAATTGAGCCATCACCCAGCCAGGTCCAGAAACTGAATAATGTATCAGCAGCATTACCCAGATCAGCATTTAATAATAAAAAGAATGCATTCTTGCCAATCATCCAGGTACCTGCTAAAAGACAGATAGCCGTTACTGAACTGATAAGAGAGCCAATATAAAAATTACGGTAGTTAAGTTCTGACATGATAATATATGTCGCAGGTTTGTTGCAAATCTACAAATTGTAAAGGTTTCCTGAGAATAAAAAAGACCCTGAAGAGAATTCAGGGTCTTTACAAAACAAACACAAATAAAAAACTTAGATAATACCAGCCAGTTCGAGGCTTCTTTTTTTAAGGTGGATGATATCCAGGTTATCAATAATGGGGTCTGGGGTTAGAATTAGAGAAGTATTGTTTTCTTTCCACCAGTTTGCTTCAGCCAGGTGATGAAAATGCAATACCCCAACCAGATATTTCCTCTCCGAATCTGCATGCCATTCTTCAATCCACTCAAATTTTTCTCTTGGAATATATTTCCAGTCATCAAAACTCAGGTATACTTTCAAATAATAATCACTGGTTAGTTCATGAGGGGTATGGTGATATAATTTTTTGTATTCATAATGATAATCATACCGTAATGCGGCGATATCACTCAAAACAGCCGAAGCTGTGGGAAAACTACCTGCGCCCTTTCCGTAAAAAAACTGCTTGTCTGCAAAACCACTTTCTATAACTACCCCATTGTACTCATTTTTTACAAAAGATAGCGGATCATTCAACTTCACAAACTGTGGTAAAACAAAGGCAGCCACTTTCCCATTGCCTAATTTCTGGGCTTGTGCAATCAGTTTTATGTCGAAATGTTTTTCTCCGGCAACCACAGCATCTGATAATTGAATATTCTGAATGCCGGTAAATAAAATTTTGTCCGGATGCACCACAATTCCATAGGCATGATTCAAAAGGATAGACCATTTATTTACGGCATCATATCCTTCCACATCCAGTTTCGGGTTGCTTTCTGCAAAGCCTAATTGTTGAGCCAGTAATAATGCTGAAGTAAAATCCAGCTTATCCTCAAACATTTTAGTCAGAATAAAATTCGTTGACCCGTTTACAATCGCTTTGATGGAATGCAAGAGATCATTATCATAATATTCTTCCAGGTTACGGATAACCGGGATGGAAGCACAGGCGGCAGCTTCGCAAAGAAATGGGAGTCCTGTCTCTTTTTGTAATTTCAAAATTTCAGGTAAATGCTCAGCAATCATTTTTTTACTGGCACTTACCACCGCTTTGCCATTGCGCAAGGCAGTAGATATAATTTCAAAAGCAGCATCGGCATTGTCTATTACTTCTACAATCACATTAATGTCTTTATCAAATAGCAATTCATCTTTTTCTGTTGTAAACAAAGAATCAGGTGCATTTCTTTTTTTCGCCGGATTCTTGATACATACTTTTTTGATAGATGCTTTCAGCGAAGGCGTTTGCTGTAATACTTTATACAAACCTTCACCAACTACGCCAAATCCAAACAAACCGATCGTTAATTGTTTATGTGTTTCCATTCTTTCTTATTCTTTTATATGGATAAATTCTCTGATTACCTCTTCTATTTGTTCATATTCGAGTAAAAAACCGTCATGGCCATACTTCGAATCTATGATATGATGAGTAGCATTTTTAATATGTTTTGCAAGAAATTCCTGTTCTACAACAGGAAATAACAGGTCTGACTGTATACTTACTAGCAGCGCTTTTGCCTTGATTTGTTGTAAAGCATCCTCAACCCCTCGTCTTCCTCTTCCAACATGATGTGCATCCATGGCTTTACTCAAAATTGAATAACTGAATGCATTAAAGCGGTCCGCAAGCTTTTTACCCTGATAAACCTGATATGACTCAGATTTAAAACCTTCTTTTTTTTCAATATCAGTTTCTGATTGATACAATCGGTAAGTATCATAATTCCGGTACGAAAGTAATGCGATTTCGCGCGCGATGGACATTCCTTGTAAGCCTGCGCTGCTTTTTTTTTCTTTCCAGGTTGGGTCTTGTTCTATACAATGTCTTTGGGTTGCGTTAAATGCGATGCCCCAGGGTGAGTGAAAGGCATTGGTTGCAATGGGTATGATATAGTCAAAAGCTTCAGGGTCCTCAATAGCCCATTCCAATAATTGTTGGCCGCCCATGGATCCTCCAATACCCATATAAATCTTAGGTATCCCCAGGAATTGCTGTAAATGGCGATAAGTCCGTATCATATCCCTTGTAGTAAAAAAGGGGAAATCATGAAAATACGGCTCCCCCGAAAGAGGGTTGATGCTAAGGGGGCCTAGACTCCCATAACAACTTCCAGGCATATTTACACAAACAATAAAATACTGGTCAGGATCAAATAAATGATTTTTCCCAATCAGCCCCGGCCACCACTCCGCAGCTTCACTATTGGCAGTTAAGGCATGGAAAATCCATATCGTATTATTCTTAGCTGCATTCAACTCACCGTATGTAGTATAGGTTAACGGAAACCCGGATAAATGCTCACCGGACTCAAGTGTAAAATCTTGTGTATGAAAATATGTTTTTGTCACTTGTACTTGTCTGGATACGAAAAAGTAAAAACTTCATAACAGTCCAATTCCTGTTATGAAGTTTCAGTTAACTAATTATTTTGGAAATACTTTTTCAAAAGCCTGTTCAAAATCTGCCTTGATATCATCAATATGTTCAATCCCTGTGCTGATACGTACCTGGTTGGGTTGAACACCTGAAGCAGCCTGCTCTTCTTCACTCAATTGTTCATGTGTTGTAGAAGCGGGGTGAATGGCCAGTGTTTTAGCATCTCCCACGTTAGCCAAATGACTAACCAATTGCAACGAATCAATAAATTTGCTGGCGTTTTCTTTTGGTCCTTTGATTCCGAAGTTGAGTACTCCTCCAAAACCATTTGAGAGATATTTTTTAGCTAGTGTATGGTATTTGTCTGAAGTTAACCCCGGGTATTGTACAAATTCTACTTGAGGATGTTTTTCCAACCATTGGGCCAATGCTAATGCATTATCTGTATGTCTTTGTACACGTAAACTAAGTGTTTCAATTCCCTGTAAAAGTAGAAATGAATTAAACGGACTTTGTGAAGCCCCAAAATCACGTAACCCTTCTACTCTGGCACGAATCGCAAAGGCAATATTTGGAAGCCCCAAAGGATTACCTTCTCCAAAAATATCCCAGAATTTCAATCCATGATACCCTTCACTGGGTTCTGTAAATTGAGGAA
>CAIWKU010000439.1 GCA_903913355.1 uncultured Bacteroidota bacterium
CCATCTTACTACTGATAATTATTTGTGCCTGATAGCGATCCTGTAAATCAAATTACCTATTACCTATTCTGTTATTCTATCGTCATAGAAGGAGGTGCATTTTTTAAGCTACTCCCCCATGATTTATTGGGTTTGCTGCCCATCTGCAGCACCAATTTTCCGCCACCTGAAACTACTTCATGGTAAAGCCATACTTTATCCAATAATTTCCCATTTACATTCGCTGATTGGATATACCTATTTCCACCGCTGTTATTTTTTGTTTCAATAACAAATTGCTTTCCACTGTAATATTTGTTGTTCAGGTGAATGGTGATTTTGTCAAATATCGGGCTACTGATTTCGTAAAATGGTTTTTCAGATGCGCCACCATTTGTTGAAAACAATCCTATTTTTAGCAAAACAGCCAATGAACCCATCAAACCCTGGTCTTCATCGCCGCTATATCCTTTCTGAGGAGAAATACCGCTATAAACAGAATCAATGATCTGTCTTGTCCAGTATTGTGTTAACCAGGGTTTCCCTGCATAATTGAATAGAAAGGGAGTTTCCATACAAGGCTGGTTACCATAGTTGATATATACCCTTCTCATTAATTCCTGATCAGTAGGGTTTTCTGATTTACCAGAAACAAATCCATGAGATCTTGCCTGTGTAAATGATTGATTCAATTTATCTGTAAATACATTGGTTCCTCCCATGAGGTTAATTAGTCCTTTTACATCATGCGGTACAAACCAGGTATATTGTGCTGCATTCCCTTCTACCCAACCATGTTCATATTGTAATATATCTATCGGCTGCATCCATTTACCATCCCTGTTTTTAACCCACATCCATCCAATTTCTTTATTAAAAATATTCTGATAATTGTGCGCCCGTTTTGTAAATAGGAGATAATCATCCTGTTTACCCAATACTTTAGCCAATTGCGCCAAAGCATAATCCTGATAAGCATATTCCAATGTTTGTGCGGATCCATCCTGGTGATACCCATATTTAGTTCTACTTAAGGGATATGGAACAAACCCTAATTCCATATACTCTTCTATGCCACCACCTTTAGAGGTATTGTGCTCATACCCTGCTTTGCTCATCATACCTCCAGGGAAATGGTCTTTTCGCATCCCTTCATAGGCTTTATCAATATCAAAACCCCTGATTCCTTTCAGGTATGCGCTTACAATAAAGGGAGTAGTGGCTGCGCCGGTCATGACATAGGTATAGTTTCCACCTGAAGGACCCCTGGGTATCAAGCCCCCGTCTTTATATATCTGTAAGAAACAATTGATAAAAGATTCTGCCAATTCTGGGTAAACCAATTGCCATAAGGTATTGATTGACCATTGTGCACCCCAGAATGAATCTGAATTATACATATTGAATTGGGGCTTACCATCTGCACCCAAGGGTACCTGTCCTCTTCTGGGTTTAAGTCCCGTATTATCTATATAGGATCCGCTTACATCGCTTACAATTCTTCTGCCTTGTAAGCCATGCCAAAGATCCGTATAGAAGCGTCTCTGTTCTGTTAGTGTTCCACCCTCCACTTCAATTCTTCCAAGCCAGCTATTCCATTCATCGGCAGATTCCTTTACTACCTGATCAAAATTCCAATGTGGCAGTTCTGCAGCCAGATTTTTTTTGGCTTCTTCAATGCTAACATAAGAGATCGCTACTTTCATTTGCCGAACTTCATTTTCTTCTGTTCGAAAACTCACGTAAACCCCTGTATGTTCTCCTGCCAGACTATTTTGCACCGGGATGATATTACCATTCTGCCATCCTCCAAAAGAATCGAAAGGTTTATCAAATTCGGTTACGAAAAATATGGTTATGGGCTTGGGTCTTCTAACTGTCGGAGCCATGGTTACCTCTCCTTCAATACGGGTATTACTGGCTTTAGATACATTAGCGCTTTGGGTTTCTGATGAGCCAAGAACAGTAGTAAAGTCAAAAAGAATATGACTTTGTTCAGATTTAGGATAGGTATACCGATGAAAACCTACCCGGGTTGTGGAAGTTAGTTCAGCTATTATATGATAGTCCTTGAGTACTACTTTATGGTAACCCGGTTTCGCTATTTCCTGCTGATGTGAGTAGGTTGATCCATATTTTGCAGGTCCCATTTGGCCTTTAAATACACCTGTAACAGGCAAAACCGGGATCCCGGATAATTCCCAGCAATGAATATGGCTAAAGCATTTGATGGTATCTTCATTGTACCTATATCCGGTATTCCAGACACCATTGAGCGTCATGTCCGGACTTAGATTAACCATCCCAAATGGACGTGATGCGGAACTAAAGTAAAAAAATCTTGAATTAGCGGCATCCACCATGGGTTCTACTAAGTCAGACTTAG
>CAIWKU010000440.1 GCA_903913355.1 uncultured Bacteroidota bacterium
CAGTAATAAGGATTTGGCGTTCATAAAACAGTTTTTAGGGAGATGAATTTACTAATTCAATAGCATTTGATGCTTTACAAATTGATGAATGGAGTAAATTACACCTGATTAATTCCATCAAATGAGAAAATTCCATCGCTTTCTACTGATAATAAGTTGTTTTTGTGCTTTATTGGCTTCCTGTAGTGTGAATAAGCAAATTGCCAGAGAAGCGAAACAGGATATTTTCAACAATCCCGATTTTGCTCCTGCTCATATTGGTATTAGTGTATATGAACCAGCTACAGACAAGTATCTATATAATTACCAGGGAGATAAATTTTTTGTTCCTGCGAGTAATACTAAGCTTTTCACCTGTTATGCAGCGATGAAATATCTGGGAGATAGTTTGGTAGGGTTAAGATATGTTGATAAAGGAAATGGCACCATTGAAGTGGAAGCAAATGGAGATGCCAGTTTTTTACATCCTGATTTTAAAAATCAACCGGTTTTTAATTTCCTGAAAAAGCAAAATAAAATCTTGCTGACAGATAATAATTGGAAAGACAATTCACTGGGGGCCGGCTGGGCATGGGATGATTATAATAGTGATTACATGGCAGAAAGAAGCCTAATGCCGATCTATGGAAATATTGTTCTGTTCAGACAATCCGGAGGTTTTCATTCCCAACCCGCCAATTTTGCAAAATCATTAGAATCAGCTATCAGCGCTATGAAAGCCGGATATAGCATCCGGAGAGAATATGGCACAGATAGTTTTACGGTAAGGCCTTCAAAAACAGCCTTTGCATCTGCGGATATTCCTTTTTATACAGGCAGTAACCAGATCATTCGTTTACTAAACGACACGCTACAAAATAAAGTAGAACTAGTACATTTTGCAATCGATCGTTTGCCGGATGTGGTTAAGGTATATTCTCAACCGACAGATTCACTGCTTAAGATTATGATGCACAGAAGTGATAATTTTTTTGCAGAGCAAACCTTACTGATGGTAAGTAACGAACGCCTCGGAATCATGAACGATATTAAAATAATTGACACGCTTCTAAAAAGCGATTTGAAAGAACTTCCCCAAAAACCCAAATGGGTAGACGGTAGTGGATTAAGCAGGTACAATTTATTCTCACCCCAGGATTTTGTTTGGGTACTTACACAAATGAAAAAGGAATTTACCTGGGAACGGATAAAAGACATCCTGCCTACCGGCGGAACGGGTACATTGGGTGGTGGTTATAAAAATTATGCCGGCCATATCTTTGCCAAAACAGGCACCCTGAGTAACCATGTTGCTCTAAGTGGTTATATCATCACCAATAAAGGAAAGGAATTGATTTTTTCCGTACTGGTCAATGCCCATCAAACCAGCGCCGCCAATATCAGAAAAGGAGTAGAAAAATTAGTAAGCGCCATCATCGAAAAATATTAACAGGAGATGAATACTTCATCATTCCTTGTTCGATATTCCCTACCTTCCAAACATCCTATCCAGGTAATCTTCTTTAAATTCCAAATAGGTCGGACTTCCCGTTGGCGTTACATTCGGACTGCCACAGGTAAACAGGTCTTCGATCAATACCAGCATTTCTTTTTGCGAAAGGGTTTGACCGCTTTTTATGGCCTGTTGTCTTGACATGCAACGAACCAGTTTTTCGCGTTTGCTGAAACTGATATCGCTGCTGAAATGTTTAAACTGTTCAATCAGTAATTCAATCGAATCTTTTTCATTACCGGCTGTTACATCAGCGGGTATACCCTGTATCAAAAAATGATGGTTACCTGACATTTCTACTTCATAACCAATTGCTGCCAGATCGGGTAGCAGATCCGAAAGTAAAGCAGCATCCGCTCCTGCTAATTCAATGGTTACCGGAAACAGACTTTTTTGCGTAGGCATTTGTTTTCCATGAGCAGCAATACTGTAACGTTCATACAGAACGCGTTCATGCGCCAATTGTTGGTGCACCAGGAGAAAACCATTATTGGTTGCTGCTATGATATAGGTTTTATGTAATTGTAATAAAGGTGTGTCGGGGAGAACTTTTAGAGTTGCGTGTTGCGTGTTATGGGTTACGGGTTTATCTACAGCTTCAATTTTTTGAGGCGATGTAAAAAAATCTTTCCAGTGTTTCAGTTCGCTTTGCTGATTGCTTTCAATAAAGTGCGCCTGGTTTTTCTGTGTAAATGTTTTGTATAGTCCGGATGCACTGGCCGCTTCTTTTTTATCATGCGTAAAAGGTTTGCTGATTGCATCCAGTCCCTGTATTTCCGGATTCAATGTAAAATCCAATGAAGGAGCAATACTGAATTGTGCCAGGGCATGTTTAACGGCAGCCTGTACAAATGCATACATGATCTTTTCATCCTCGAACTTAATTTCCTGTTTGGTAGGATGCACATTGATATCTATCTGTGATGGGTCGAGGTCTATGTACAAAACATAACTGGGAAAACTGTCTTTGGCAATCATTCCCTCAAATGCTCCATTTACCGCATGATTCAGATAAGCACTTTTAATAAAACGACTGTTTACAAAAAAATACTGGTCACCCCGGGTTTTTCTGGCGGTTTCGGGTTTGCCAACAAATCCATAGATATTCAGGTAATCAGTTTCCTCATTTACACTTACCAGCTTGGCATTATAGTGAGTGCCGAGAATCTGAATAATTCTTTGTTTTAGGCTACCGGCTTCAAGATGAAATACTTCCTGTCCATTACTGGTAAGAGAAAAGAATATGGTTGGAAAAGCCATCGATACCCGGATAAATTCTTCCACTATATGCCGCATTTCTGCCGCATTACTTTTCAAAAAATTTCTGCGGGCGGGTACATTGAAAAAAAGATTTTTCATGCTGATGCTCGTTCCTTCAGCGCAGGCGCAAACTTCCTGCTTAAGTACCTGACTATTTTCTATCTCAATATAGGTGCCTAGTTCATCCTCTTTTCTTCGGGTCTTTAATTCTACCTGCGAAACTGCGGCAATAGAAGCCAGTGCTTCACCCCTAAACCCCATGGTTTTAATGCGAAACAAATCCTCAATATTCTGGATTTTGCTGGTAGCATGCCTTTCAAAAGCCATACGCGCATCCGTTTCACTCATTCCTTTTCCATTATCTATCACCTGTATCAGGGCTTTACCGGCATCATTTACAACGAGGCGTATTTCGGTGGCACCCGCGTCGGCGGCATTTTCTAATAGCTCTTTCACCGCACTGGCCGGGCGTTGAATCACCTCACCGGCTGCTATCTGGTTCGCTATATTGTCTGGTAATAACTGTATAATATCCGGCACAACCATCCTGATTTGATAAAGTTTGTAAAAATAGCATTCTCCCTGCATCTCCACGGATATGTTGCGCTAAATTTGTGACTCAAAATCAGAATACAATGACACTGAGCGCGGATATTAAAAAATTAGAAAGGCATTTTGTTGGCAAAGACTTCAGGATGACCGATTGGGCCTCCCTGGAACCCTTTTTTCAGAACCTGGCCGAAAGACCCATCCAGTCAAGGGCTGATCTGGAACAATGGTTACTGGATATGAGCGAACTGGAAGCCGTAGTTAGTGAAGATGCCTGCTGGCGTCAGATTAAAATGACTTGTGATACCACCGATAAATCGCTGGAAGAGGCATTTGCCTATTTCTGCATGGAGATACAGCCCCGTTTACAGCCTTATGCAGATTTACTGAATAAAAAACTGGTTAATTGCCCATTTACGCAAGAGCTCGATCAGTCAAAATATTTTACCTATCTCCGTAGTGTAAAAAAGAATATTGATTTGTTTCGGGAAGCCAATATTCCCTTGCAGGCAGAACTAAGTGTGATGCAACAGCAATATGGGGCCATCGCCGGGAAAATGACCGTTGAAGTCAATGGCCAGGAATACACATTACAACAGGCAGCAAAATTTCTGGAAAGTCACGACCGGTCTCTTCGTGAAGAAGTGTACCGTAAAATTCAGGATAGAAGATTAGAGGATAAGGAAGCCATGCATGAACTGTATTCGCAACTGATTCAGAAAAGGGATGAAG
>CAIWKU010000441.1 GCA_903913355.1 uncultured Bacteroidota bacterium
GGTATCTATATCCATATCCCTTTTTGTAAAAATGCCTGTCATTACTGCGATTTCCATTTTTCCACTTCCTTACAGAAAATGCCGGATATGATTCAGGCCATTGAAAAGGAGATTCGGATACAACAACCCTATTTATCAGATACAATCGAGACCCTTTATTTTGGGGGAGGAACCCCTTCGCTTTTGCAAAAGCAAGACCTGAACAGACTGATCAATTTAGTAAAAGAAAATTTCCGGGTTTCAGATACTGCCGAGATTACCCTGGAATCTAATCCGGATGATATTACGCAAGAAAAATCCGATGAATGGAGAGAAGCAGGCATTAACAGATTAAGCATCGGTATCCAGTCTTTTTTTGAAATAGATCTTCGATGGATGAACCGGGCACATTCTGCAGAACAGGCAAAAAATTGTATTGAATGGGTGCGGGGCTCCGGTTTTGAGAATATTACGATTGACCTGATCTATGGATCTCCCGGATTAACGGATGAAAGGTGGATACAGAATATCGAAACTGCACTGTCATTTGGTATTCCTCATTTATCATGCTATGCTTTAACCGTTGAACCGAAAACAGCATTGGCAAAAATGATTGCTGCAAAAAAAACTGAAGCTGTGGATCCGGAAAAACAGGCAAGACATTTTGCCATCTTAACTACAAGACTTGAAGAGGCGGGTTTTGAACACTATGAAATTTCTAATTTTGCAAAGCCCGGGTATAGAAGCATGCATAACAGCGCTTATTGGCAGGGGGCGCATTATCTGGGTCTGGGGCCATCCGCCCATTCATTTAATGGTAGCAGCCGGCAGTGGAATATTGCGAATAACACTTTATATATACAAAGTCTAATGCAAGGCATCGTTCCCTTTGAACAGGAAATACTAACCCCCACGCAGCAATTGAATGAATATATTATGACGGGGTTGAGAACAATGGAAGGGATTTCAATTGAGAGGATTGAGAACCAATGGGGTCAAATTATTGCTGACAATATCTTACACGAAGCGACTCAATATCTTGAAGAGGGGCATATGGTTTATCAAAACCCATTCCTTCTATTAACGCTTTCCGGTAAATTTCTGGCTGATGGAATAGCGGCTGATTTGTTTGTAACGGACTAGCAACCCAATGATTGCCCCTATCAAAAAGATAATAAAAAATGAAAGCACTAAATGACTAATGTCTGGGAAAGGTTTTCTTCAAGGCAGAGATGCCCATAACAATGACTATCATACAAAGAATAACTGCAGGACTCGCTATCGTAAAGGAAAAAGGCATACCCTAAGTTACAACAATTATCAGATTAAAAAACCTTCTATTTTCTTAAATCCATCTTCAGCAGGCAGTTGCTCCCATAGAATTTCGTAAATAGTGGAAGCAATCGGCATATCAGATTGTACCGACTTATTTAACTCGTGAATGCATTTGGCGGCATTATAGCCTTCTGCCACCATACTAAGTTCCAATTTGGCGGCTTTTACAGAATATCCTTTCCCGATCATATTTCCGAAAGTGCGGTTACGGCTATACAATGAATAGCAGGTAACCAACAGATCGCCTAAGTACACCGAAGCTGCATAATTAATGGAAGTATTATCATTATTTTCCGGTGCTACTGCCATTTTCTTTAAAAAACGAACCATTTCATCGGCACTATTGGCAATATAAACGCTTAAAAAATTATCTCCATATTCTAATCCATGCCCGATACCAGCACCTAATGCATATATATTTTTTAATACTGCTGCATATTGTACACCA
>CAIWKU010000442.1 GCA_903913355.1 uncultured Bacteroidota bacterium
AGTGCTTCGTGTGTACCTTCTCTCAAAAAAATATAGCCTACCATTTCATTACCATCAAAGGCAAGTAAAAATGTATTGCCAGGTAACCCTACTTCCTGCATTAACTGAACCCGACTGAATTGTTCGGTTAAAAACTTATCCATATCAGCCTGCGTATTATGGTCGGCAAATGTTTCATAAAAAGTTTCTCTGCTAAGATCCGCTATCTGTTCCGCGTCATTTTTAGTGGCTGGTTTGATATTGATTTTGGTCATGAGTTTATCTGTATGAATGGACATAGTATTTTTGACAAATTATATTCAGGTAGATAATAAGATTTATAATTACTGGCAATTTTCTATTACCATTGCACTCGCTCCGCCACCGCCATTACAAATGGCAGCTACCCCCAATTTCCCGTTATGCTGTTTCAGTACATTGATCAGGGTTACCAGAATTCTTGCCCCGCTGCAACCCAGAGGATGACCCAAAGAAACTGCACCGCCATGTACATTTACTTTGGCCGGGTCTAATTGCATTTTTTGGATATTGGCTATCCCCACAACAGAGAACGCTTCATTCAATTCAGTATAATCAATATCACTTAATTGCAGACCGGCTTTTGCGAGGGCTTTTGGAATAGCCAATGAAGGAGTAGTCGTAAACCATTCTGGTGCCTGTTCCGCATCTGCATAACTGCGAATGATGGCCAGGGGTTTAATTCCCATGGCATCTGCTTTTTCTTTACTCATCAATACAAGCGCAGCTGCCCCATCATTCATGGTAGAAGCATTAGCCGCAGTAACCGTTCCATCTTTTGTGAATGCAGGTTTTAGCTCAGGTATTTTATCAAACTTTACATTGAAAGCTTCTTCATCTTTTGCAAATAGAATAGGGTCTCCTTTGCGTTGTGGAATTTCTACAGGTACAATTTCTGTAGCAAAATATCCTTTCTCCCAGGCAGACTGGCTTCGCTGGTAACTTTGAATGGCAAATGCATCCTGTTCTTCTCTGGAAATATGACATTCTTTTGCACAAAGCTCCGCTGCATTGCCCATTGCATAATTGTGGTAAACATCCGTTAAGCCATCTTTTGCCAGACCGTCAATCACTGTAACATTACCATATTTGTTACCCCAACGAAGATTTGCGTTGTAAAAAGGAACATTGCTCATACTTTCCATGCCGCCAGCTACAATGATATCAGCGTCTCCCAATAAAATACTTTGCGCGGCCTGGGCAATGGCTTTCATACCGCTGGCACATACTTTATTTACCGTTGTGGCAATCACGTTATCGGGAAGACCGGCAAATTTTGAAGCTTGTCTGGCCGGTGCCTGGCCGGTATTGGCCTGGATCACACATCCCATCAATACTTCCTGAACATCTTCTGCCTTTAGGCCTGCATTTTTCACTGCTGCTTTTATGGCAATAGCCCCTAATTGTGGGGCGGTAAACTCTTTCAAGCTGCCTCCAAAACTACCAATCGGGGTTCTGACAGCGGAAACAATATAGACGCTCTTCTGACTCATTTTTTTGTATTTAAAGCGTAAATATAGGATTTTGAACTAACACACGTTAGTTTTAGAAAAAACTTGAATACTTTTACAAAGGGAAGCGAAGAGTTAGCCTTTTCAATATTTACCTTATTCCGGCAGGTTTAGCCTATGGATGTGTTTATCTATTTGACAAAACCGATCATGATACTGTTTACCCAATTTTAGTTACTAATTTAGATCTATGGAAATCATTAACGACCTGCGACTGGCAGTTTTAATAGATGCTGACAATGTTCCCTACGCTAATATTAAAGAAATGCTGGAAGAAATTACAAAATATGGTACGCCTACATTTAAGCGTATTTATGCCGACTGGACAAAACCGACAGTTTCCGGCTGGAAAACCGTGTTATTGGAAAATGCAATCACCCCTATCCAGCAATATAGTTATTCAAGCGGCAAAAATTCTAGCGATAGCGCCATGATCATTGATGCCATGGATATTTTATATTCTGGCAAAGTGGATGGATTCTGTATTGTATCCAGTGATAGCGATTTCACCAGACTTGCCATTCGTTTACGGGAAGCAGGTATGAAAGTGATTGGTTTTGGTGAAAAGAAAACCCTGAAACCATTTATAACTGCCTGCGACAAATTTGTTTACCTGGAAATTTTAAAAGTTGAAGAACCGATAAAAGAAAAAAGCGATACCCATCGCAATAACAAGGCTGCCGATAAAAAATCAATCCCCCCACTTAATAAAATTGATGCCGACCTTCTTCGCTTATTAAAAGATAGTATTACTGACCTGGCTGATGAAGAAGGCTGGGCCCATCTTGGCACCCTGGGTAGCACCATCCTCAAAAAGAAACCAGATTTTGATGCCCGTAACTACGGATTTACCAAACTTCTGCCCCTTATCAAAAGCATGAATAAATTCGATATCGACGAACGTGAAACCGGCAGGAACAAAACCAAGAACGTTTATCTCAGAATGAAAGAATCAAGTAACAATTAATAATTTCTTTCAGTAAAGATTTGACGATTGGTATTCTCTATTAATAAACTGGATTTGGCCAATTGCAAGAAAGATCAATATCGTTGCGTTCCCAATTATTAACTGTTAATTATCAGTTGGATTCCTGTTTTTCCAAAGCTGATTTTCTGCTGTTTATACAAAGCTCCGGTTGTCATTTTGAAGGTCTTTTTGCTCAT
>CAIWKU010000443.1 GCA_903913355.1 uncultured Bacteroidota bacterium
ACACTTCCAGAAAATATTAGCGAATACCAACAGCTTATTTTCTTCGCAGCGGGAAGTGGGATTACTCCAATATATTCTATCATTAAGACTGTTTTACATGAATATGGTTCGATTGATATTGTACTGATCTATAGCAATTCTTCTCCTTCACAAGCTATTTTTTATGAACAACTAAAAGAATTGAAGGATCAGTTTGCTGAGCGACTACAAATTGAATTTTTGTTTAGTTCTGAGAAAAATGTATTACACAAAAGACTTGGAAGCTACTTACTTGAAAAATTACTGGAACAATATATTACCAACCTTGTTGATAAACGATTGTTTTATCTCTGTGGTCCATTTGAATATATGCGAATGATTACGATTGTTTTAAGAAATAACGGAGTTGATCCTTCCAATATCCGTAAGGAAATATTCAATATTATCAAACCGGCGATAAAAATGGAACCGGCGGATAAAGATGTTCATTGTGTAACGGCGGTTATTGGGGGAAAGGAATTTCAGTTCAATAGTCAGTATCCGCAAACGATTCTGGAAGCAGCGAAAGCATTAAAAATTTCGATTCCCTATAGTTGCGAGAGCGGGCAGTGTGGTACCTGTGCCGCTACCTGTATAAGTGGTAAGGTTTGGATGTGGCATAATGAAGTGTTGATGGATGAGGAAATAGCGTCGGGGAGGGTTTTAACTTGTACAGGGTATTGTGTAGGTGGTGATGTTACTTTACAATTCTAACTGTGCCTAAAGGTTGATGTTACTCAGGATTGTTTTAAATCAATCATCTTCAGCTGCAAACTCTTCACCCCATTCCACTCATTCTCATCAATCGTAAATATTATATCTAATGGCTCCTGGGTTTGTAAGAGCGGGAATTTAGCTGCCATATTAAAGCCAATACCGGTAAGGGTTATTTTATTTTGTTTGAGTACAAAGCGTATATGTTCTTCTTTTACAATTTTTGAAAACCCTGTGTCCATCACTTTTCTGGCAATGAAAATGGGCCGCATATTCTCAGGGCCAAAAGGCTCCATTTGTGAAAGGATACTATAAAAAGAGGGAGTGATGTCCGAAAAATCGATGGAGGCATCAATAATGATTTCCGGTACCAGTAATTCAGGGGTTATTCTTTTGCTAACTTCTCTTTCAAATGCATCGGAGAAAGCTGATAGGTTTTCTGGTAATAGTGTCATTCCCGCAGCTGCAAAATGTCCACCATACCCCAGTAAATATTCCCGGCAGGCGTAAATGGCTTCGTATAGATTAAACCCGGCAACACTTCGGGCACTACCTGCTAAATAATCTCCACTTTTTGTAAGTACAACGGTTGGTCGGTAATAAGTTTCTATTAAGCGACTGGCAACAATGCCTACGACTCCTTTATGCCAGTGTTCCTGGCAAACTACGGTTGTTTTGCGATTACTATATTCTGGATTGGCTTCTATCAGTGCCAATGCTTCTTCTGTAATACTGCTGTCCGCTTCACGGCGGTCGGTATTATCGCTGTGTAGCATTTCTGCAAATACCAGCGCCTGGTTATAATCTTTCTCAATAAATAACTGAACGGCTTTACGGGCATCATCCATTCGTCCGGCAGCATTTACTCGTGGGGCAATCACAAATACCAGGTTAGTAATACTCATGTATTTCTGCACACTGGCCAATTGCATCAGGGCCCGGATACCCGGACAAGGATTTTCGTTTACTTTTTGTAATCCATAATAAGCGAGTACCCTGTTTTCTCCTGTGATCGGAACAATGTCTGCAGCGATGGCGGTGGCAACCAGGTCAAGGTATTCGAGGTAAGCCGAATCGGGCAGACCTAGTTCTTCGCTAAGTGCCATCATTAATTTGAACCCAACACCGCAACCACATAGTTCCTTATAGGGGTAATTACAATCGGACTGTTTTGCATTCAGGATCGCTACTGCTGGTGGTAGCTCAATATCCGGAAGATGGTGATCACAAACTATGAAATCGATGCCGAGTGTTTTTGCATAGGCGATTAGCTCAACAGATTTAATACCACAATCGAGTGATATGATGAGTGAGAATCCATTCTCTTTGGCAAAATCAATCCCCATTTTTGAAACACCATATCCTTCTCTGTACCGATGTGGGATATAAAAATCAATTTCGCTGTAAATATTCTGAAGGAATTGAAACATACTGGCAACAGAAGTGGTGCCATCTACATCATAATCGCCAAATACAAGAATTTTTTCTGAATGCTCAAAGGCTTCGATAATACGGGTTACTGCTTTGCGCATATCCTTCATCAGCCAGGGATCATGCAGGTCGCTTAATTGCGGGCGAAAATAGTGTTTGGATTTTTCAAAATCTGTGAGGCCTCTCTGAACCAGAATACTGCAAAGGGTTCTGTTAATTTTCAGAGACTCCTGCAGGGCCGAAGTAAGGGTTTCATCGGCGCTTAATATTTTCCATCTTTTCTGCATTAATAATTTCTATCAGTAGTATACCTGACCAGTTCTTCCAAAGCCTCACGTACGGGTGAATCAGGAAATTCATGCAAAATACCCAATGCCTCATCGCGATAGCCGAACATTTTGGCAGTAGCATATCTGATGCCACCGGTTTCGGTAACGGTGTCGATTACAAATTTTACCTTGTCTTTTTGGGTGTTCTGGTTTTTAACGATATAGATAATTTTCTTCCGTATTTCAGGGGAGCAATTATTCAGCGTATAAATCAGGGGAAGGGTTAGTTTTTTTTCTTTGATATCATTCCCGGTAGGTTTACCAATATCCTCTGCTCCATAATCAAATAAATCATCCTTAATCTGGAAAGCCATACCTACTTTTTCGCCAAAAGACCTTAGTTTTTCGATTTTTTCAGGGTCCTCGAATGTGGTACATGCCCCTGATGCGCAGGCTGAAGCCAGTAAAGAAGCTGTTTTTCCTTTTATGATCTCATAATACACATCTTCATCGAAATTCAGTTTGCGGGATTTTTCAAATTGGAGCAATTCTCCTTCACTCATCACTTTTACCGCTTCTGCCAGGATCTCCAAAATCTGGTATTCTTTGTTGTTCAGGGCTAATAACAAGGCTTTCATCAATAAATAATCACCTACCAATACCGCAATTTTATTCTTCCAGAGAGCATTTATCGAGAAAAAGCCCCTTCTTTCCAGTGAATCATCCACCACATCATCGTGAACCAGTGAGGCCGTATGCAATAATTCAACCAGTGAGGCGGCCCTGTACGAGCTTTCTTTGAGATCTCCACCCAATTTAGCGCTGAGAAGCACAAACATGGGTCGAAGCTGTTTCCCCTTCCTTTTAACAATATACCGCATGATCCTGTCCAGAAGCGACACCCTGCTTTTCACAGCCTCTCTGAAATGCGTTTCGAACGTAATCAGCTCTTCTGATATAACCTGTTTTGCTAAGTTCATGTGAAAATTATGCTGCAATATAGTATTGATATGTGCAATAAGTAATACATAAGCAGCGTTAATTCAGTTATTGCGCTCAATACGTGGTGAAATTACGTGTGAAATAAGCGCAAAACCGGGTTCCGGTTATTACCAGTAAGTAATTTTAGTCGAATTTTACGTAACAAATACCTTTTATGGCAAGCAGAAAATACCTTTTAGTGGCAGTTTTGATCGTTCTGGTTCATTCAGTTGGTCTTGCCCAGACAGATTGGGGTTGGGATTGGAAAGATTCTTCAAAAGTGGCAGTAAAGAACCTTCCTCAGCGAAATGAGTTCCTCAATAACCAATATCCTTATCCAGCTATACCCAGAAGCCAGTGGGAAGTAGGGGTTTCACTTGGAAATTCAAGAATTTTAGGAGATGTATCTAATTTCAAATTTGGCTACGGTGCCGGTGTTACCGTTAGAAAAGCACTTACCAATATGCTTTCCGTTCGTGGAGGGTTACTTTACCAGAAAACTGCAGGTATTGATGCCATTTTAAGCACTAATGCGCTGGCTGATGGATATATAGCAAGCAATCAATATCGTGCTATTACCGGGTATGGAGCTTACGCTCAATACAGACCGGATAATACCAACCAGAACCTGAAAGTATTCGTACCCAATTATCAGAACTCGAATATTACGGCTACAGTAGATCTTATATTGTCATTGAACACGCTTAGCCATTATAGAGGAAACCCGAAATGGGATGTGTATGTATTTGGTGGTTATGCATTGGCTATCTCAACTGTAAAAACCCGGCTTACGGATAGTCTGGGTAACCCTTTTAATTTTAATTCCATCAATTTTAGCGGATCAAAATCAACGGTTCAACAGGCGGTGAATGCGGCATTAACGGCAGCAGGAGCAAAATACCTAACAGCTCCTATCCGTGAAAGAAGATCTGATGCAGGATCAGGCAGCACGATTATGACCCATTCTCTTACCTATGGAGCCGGGGTTTCTTATA
>CAIWKU010000444.1 GCA_903913355.1 uncultured Bacteroidota bacterium
ACTGCCTGCCAGCTATGGGCCGGTGTTCCCGGTATCCAGGTGGCAGCTTCCAGGCCTACGGTGGGTACCGCATAACTCACATCTCCCACATCCGTAGAACCCCCACCCGCATCAATATTTTTTAACGGTATAATATTGGCAGCACTATTGATGGCTGGCACTTTATACGTAAACGTTGACTGTAATTTTTTTCCGAATTCAATTTCTTCAGCTGTATATGTAACACCTCCTACTTTTTGTAAATCCAATTGCATGGCTTCACCCAGTGTACGATTGATTAACAGATCATGTGTACCGCCAATGATCTCATAATCCATTTTTGTTTCTGTACCCATCGCAGCTCCATTGGCTGTTTTTACGAGTCTTTGAAAAATACTCACCACCTGGTCCTTTTTAGGATGACGCACATAATAAAATACTTCTGCAAAATCCGGCACTACATTCGGCGCTTTACCACCTTGTGTAATTACATAATGAATACGTGTTTCCTGTGGAACATGCTCCCGCATCATATTGGCCATATAATCCATGGATTCAACTGCATCCAATGCAGAGCGACCTTTTTCAGGGGCCATCGAAGCATGGGAAGCAATTCCATAAAAACGGAATTTAGCAGAGGTATTGGCTAAGGCGCTGGTCATGGTAATACTATTCGCATCACTCGGATGCCAGTGAACAGCTACATCCACATCATTAAATAAACCGGCTCTTACCAAATAAACTTTACCACTCCCGCCTTCTTCAGCCGGGCATCCATATACACGCACTGTTCCACTCAATTTCTTTGACTCGATCAATTTTTTTAACTCAATACCCGCCGCTACAGAAGCGGTACCAAATAGATGGTGCCCGCAACCATGACCCGCATCAATACCGGGAATCGGTTTTTTCTCAGGATTGGCTTCCTGTGATAAACCTGGTAAAGCATCAAACTCGGCCAGTATGGCAATTACAGGTTTACCACTACCATAGCTGGCTAGAAAGGCAGTTGGCATTTCTGCCACGCCTGATTGAATGGTAAATCCATTTGCCTGCAGGGTTTGTTGTAATAAAGCCGAGCTTTTCTTTTCCTTATACCCTACTTCGGCATAGTTCCAAATCTGTAACGCGATTTTTTTATAGTCTTCGTAGCGACTGTCGATATCCTTAATGGCTTCATCTTTTAAACCGGTAACAGCCGAAACATTTTTTTGTGCAAATGACAATAACACAGAAAGGGAAAGCAGGGAAGTAAATAGCTTTTTTTTCAATGCGAAAAATTATAAGGGTTAAACAAAAAGATCAGGATATAACTGAGCGCCGGGAACAACTGAATATTGACTAAGATCTGTAATCCCTTCTGCAGTCATGACTTCTTCATCAATAAAAGTATTGCCGGTACATTCGGCCGAAGGCCTGCGTATAATATAAAATACGGCATCAGCAATCATTTCGGGCTTACGACTCATTTTGGCAAGTGCTTCTCCGCCCAGTAAATTTCTTACAGCTGCTGTATCAATTGTAGTTCTTGGCCATAATGCGTTCGAAGCCACGCCTGCTCCTTTTAATTCTGCAGCCCAGCCCAGGGCCAGCATACTCATACTGTACTTGGTGATGGTATAGGCAATATGTCCGCCCAGCCATTTGGGATTGAGGTTAATAGGAGGCGATAAGGTAATAATATGCGGATTCTTTCCTTTTTTCAGATAAGGAATACAATGTTTGCCTACCAGAAAAGTACCTCGCACATTAATGCTCTGCATCAGATCAAAACGTTTGGTATCGGTTTGTTCGGTTGGCGTAAGTTGAATGGCCGAAGCATTATTGATCACTACATCTATCCCGCCAAATTTTTCAACCGCCTTTTGTACCATGGCCTGTATCTGTTCTTCATAACGTATATCCACCTGAACAGCCAGGGCTTTGCCTCCCGCTGCTTCCACTTCTTCAGCCACAGAAAAAATAGTACCGCCTAATCTGGGGTCTTCTTCCACACTTTTGGCTGCAATTACAATATTGGCCCCTTCTTTTGCCAGGCGTAAAGCAATGGCTTTACCTATCCCCCTGCTGGCACCCGTTATTAAAACGGTTTTATTTTGAAATAA
The DNA here is from genome assembly GCA_903913355.1 of uncultured Bacteroidota bacterium. Lineage (GTDB taxonomy): Bacteria > Bacteroidota > Bacteroidia > Chitinophagales > Chitinophagaceae > Sediminibacterium. The sequence goes on from CAIWKU010000444.1 coordinate 2,085, forward strand.
CATACCTGCTGATTTTATAAAAGGAAGGTAGGATGCTTTCGCGAATTGACCATCGCCCTTTTCATAATTTTGGGAGATAATTGAAATCCTATTTGCGTTATTTACCTAAAAACTGTAGAATCGCTTTCTCAGCTTCTTCGCAGGCTTTGCTGAGTTCATCATTCACAATGGTTAGATTGAAATGATCTTTAAATGAGATCTCGTAGCTGGCTTTATTAATGCGGGTAGCAAGACTTTCCGGTGTTTCCGATCCACGGCCGGATAATCTCTTTTTTAATTCATCAATAGAAGGTGGTTCAATAAAAATGGAGAGGCAATCACCTGCAAATTGCTGTTGTACATGTATGGCTCCTTTCACATCAATATCCAGTACCGGAGTTTTACCCTGGTTCCAGATTCTTTCGAGCTCAGTTTTCAGGGTTCCATAATATTTTCCCTCGTACACGATCTCCCATTCAACAAATGCGTTTTCATCAATCTTATTCCTGAATTCAGCTTCGCTGATAAAATAATAATCTACTCCGTCCTGTTCTTTACCCCTGGGTTTGCGGGTTGCCGCAGAAATAGAAAAGGAAAGATTGGGGTATTTGTCCAGCAGGTAATGCGTAATAGAAGTTTTACCCGCTCCGGATGGAGCAGTAATGATAATAATTTTTTTATGGGCTGCTGGCATGAACAGAATTTGAGGCAAATAAACAATTTAATCCTGAGTAGGCATAAAATAATAGGCCCTAACCGTTCCAGATTGTTTTCGATTCCAATGGAATATTTCTTTTCCCTTGTTTAGCAGGTTCATCCGTATACCCCATATATAATAAACCCATCACAATATCTTCTTCAGCCATACCCAGATAGGTTTTCATAGCCGGGTGATGTGCCATTCCTCCCGTACTCCATAAAACGGCAATTCCCAATGATTCAGCCCCCAGCAAAATATTCTGTGTGGCTGCGGCAACAGCGGCAAATTCTTCCAGTAAAGGGATACGTGCTTTTTCGGTTCTTTTCATATACACCAATACCAGGTGCGATACCGTTTGCGACATATTCAGCAGGTTCTGGTATTTCGCTTCCGTGAATTTTTCCTCAGGTGTATGGGCTTTATATAGTGCAGCGTGATCAGTACAAAATTTTATCAGTCCGGCATTTTCATACACAATAAAACGCCAGGGTTCTGTATTGGCATGATTAGGGGCCCAATCTCCCAATGCAAGCAATTGATGAATCTGCCCAGCGTCTATTTTTTTACCATTCATCAGTGATGGCTTAGCGCTACGTCTTTTTTTGATTATCTGTTCCAGATGGTTACTATCGTTCATGGCGCAAAACTAATCCTTGCATTCGCTATTTCATCTTTGCACTAAAAAAATTGCATCTATATGACTAATCTCATACCCAAATACCTGAGGGTTAAGGTGATATCAGGAAAACATCGTTAATTTGCATCCCCGGTTTCAGGCCGGTATACCAAATCAAAGACTCCGTAGCTCAGTTGGTAGAGCAGCTGACTCTTAATCAGCGGGTCCAGGGTTCGAGTCCCTGCGGGGTCACAGCAGCCATAAAAAAGCCTTATAAACACTCATTTTCAGGGCTTTTTTTCGTTTTGGGGTAAACAATAGGGTAAACATTTCCCTTTCTATAGGATAGCCTTTAAACCCATAATTAAATAAAATTTGTAAATACATTACATTATCTACATTCTCTACATTACAGGCGGGGGCAGTGTAAGTGCCCCATAATTCAGACAGTCACTTTTAGAGACTAATCATTTTTAATAAGGTTTGTTTTCCATTCAAAAGGTGTCATATTGCCC
>CAIWKU010000445.1 GCA_903913355.1 uncultured Bacteroidota bacterium
ATGGCATTATCGCAGTTGATCTTTTCAGAAAAATATAAAGCTGCCTGGATCTATTATATCAGTCCTGTAAAACTACCCGGTACTTTGATCAGCGGTGCAATTAAATCTGTGTTGGTTAAGTATTTTATCCCGGTTGTTAGCTTTATATCCCTGATTGCCATCGGCATTGTGGGTATTAAGGTCATTCCCAATCTCCTACTTGGCATTTGTAACCAATGTCTGGTGGTTTGTTGCGTAGCGTATATCAGTATAAAAGACTTGCCATTTTCAACCTTGCAATCGATGAATTCAAAATCAGGTTCTTTTATCCGGGGATTGTTTTCAATGATTATTCCTGGAGTTTTGGCGGTAGTACAGTATCTTCTGTACAATTTTACCATCGTTATCAGTATCCTTGCAATCCTTTCCGGCATTGCCTGCTGGCTGATATTAGATGCCATTAAACAAAAAACATGGGAGAATATTATTCAAAGAAATTATGAATAATCTATTGGCTGGGTTCTAGTCTGAATTCCTGATTTTTTTCCGGTAGTTTCCAAAAAGGCTTTTCAATTGAATGCTGAGAACGCCTAATACGCCTTCTTTGATAATCCCTTTACTCATTTTGCTAACGCCAATTTTCCGGTCGATAAAAGTAATGGGCACTTCTTTGATGATAAAGCCCAGCTTCCAGGCAGCAAACTTCATTTCTATCTGAAATGCATATCCTACAAAAAGAATTCTGTCGAAGTTTAAAGATTCGAGTACTTTCCTTTTATAACAAACAAAACCGGCTGTGGGATCATTCACCGGCATCCAGGTAATTATTTTTGTATAGAATGCCCCACCTTTAGAATATAACTGACGATCTAAAGGCCAGTTTTCGGTTTTGCCTCCCGGAACATAGCGACTGCCAATAGACACATCGGCTCCCCCGTTTTTGCAGGCATCATATAATCTTTCCAGATCGGCAGGGTTATGCGAAAAATCAGCATCCATTTCCATGATATATTCATACCCGTGTTTCAATCCCCACTTAAATCCATGAATATAGGCAGTACCTAAACCCAGTTTGCCTTTTCTTTCTTCCATAAATAACTGACCTGGGTAGTTATTGATCAATGAACGAACAATCTCTGCTGTTCCATCAGGCGAATTATCTTCAATGATGAGAATATGAAAATCTTTCTGCAAAGCAAAAACAGCCTGAATGATTAAGGCAATATTTTCCTTTTCATTGTAGGTTGGTATAATGACTAATTTCTCCAAATGCTTGCGGGGGGCTTAAAACTAAGTTACGACATTGATTGATTAGGGTCGCAATTTAGGTCATAAGAATATAATATTTAAATTCTTATGGTTTTTTTAGTAGCGTTCTGTTAAGGATTTCTGTTAATTTTTGCTTGGTGTTCATAGCAAAATCACCTTTCATCATCCAATCGTAATACTGTGGCTCTTCTTTTAATACCTGCACCACAGGTTTTCCCTTATGTTTTCCGAAGTTAAATACCTCAACCCCTTTCTCTTTCACAAAGCGGCGAGCAAAATCAACAATATCATCTTCCCCTGTAAATTTAACAATGCTTTCTACCGTATCACCGATCTGCGGATATTTTTCTACCTGGGCTTCCAGCACTTCCCAAGTGGCCGTAGCATCTGCTTCAGCCGAATGGGCATCTTCCAATGTTTTCTGGCAATAGAATTTATACGCCGCACTAAGGGTACGTTGTTCCATCATGTGAAAAATCTTCTGCACATCTACCAGCTTTCTGCCATCCACGCTAAATTCAATACCCAC
>CAIWKU010000446.1 GCA_903913355.1 uncultured Bacteroidota bacterium
CTGGTGAAAGTATGGGGTGGCAAATAGCAAACAGCATTTGTAACTGGCTGTCTTCGATATTCTGGTTTGACAAATCAATTTCCGGTTCCTGACTTTCCGACTGACTTTTTATCAGTGAAACAGCGATTTTTTCCGAAAACAGTTTATTCCTTTTAATATAATTTCTTGCTTTATTTTTTGCAACTGTATATAACCATGCGGTAGGGTTTTCGGGAATCCCTTTATAGGTCCAGGTTTCCAGTGCGGCTAGAAAAGTTTCGCTGGCCAGGTCCTCGGCTATTTCAATATGTTCAATACCAAACAGCTTACAAAGTACAGTGGTGATTTTTCTGAACTCTGTGCGAAACAAATGAGGTATCAGTTCTGGCTGGTTCATGCAAAGCCCCAATAAGGCTTTTGGTTTAATGATTTTTAGTGATCTGTCTTACTTCCATACTATTCCCTTCCCCTTGCAAAACCGGGCACCCTTTTGCAAATTCAACAGCTTCCTCGATGGTTTCCGCTTTTACTGTAATAAATCCCCCAATGGTTTCTTTACTATCACCAAAAGGGCCATTCGTAACAGTCTTGTCTGATTTTACAACACGGGCACCATCAAAAGGCAAACCGGTTCCAGATACAAATTTGTTTTGTGCAGCAATACTTCCAATCCAGTCCATAGTTTGTTTCATCCATTCCTGCATTTGTTCGGGCGAGGCAATTTTTTTACCATCCTCATGTCTCATTATTAATACGAATTCGTTCATTTTTTTAGGTTTGTGTTTATCATCTTAATGCTACCATAATAACAAATGAATGCAGGGAAATAAGACATACTAGAAAATATATAATTTCAAGGAGAAGGAATTGAATGGATTACTTCAGCTCATTTTCTGCATGATTCCCTCTTCATCAATCTGCAGTAATTGCTCACTCTGCAAAAATTCAAGAACCGTCCACAGTTTTTCTTTGCTGATATGGCTATATTGAACAAAAAGCCTGTCAACACTTATTTTCTTATGCAATAATCCCATAATCTCTTTTTCCAGCAAACTAAACTCAGCCTCGGAAAGATGTTTTCTTTTATTGGCAAGACAGTTATCACAAATTCCACAGTCATGTAAATCAGGGTCCCCAAAATGCGCCGCTATAAACCGGCTTCTGCAAGCATTCTTCAGTTGGATATAGTCAAGCATTTTTTGTATGCCTGCTTCATACTGTTTTTTTCTTTGCAGATAATGATCCTGATCAATCAGCAGGTATTTAGCTGGGGCTCTATTGAGTAGAAAGTGTATTTGGGGTGTTTCTTTTTGCGGAAGGTATTCGATAATATCATATGATTGTAATTGCAGTAAACCTTCTTTCACTTCGTCAACTGGTAAGCGGCATAGACGCGCAATTTGCTTTTCATAAATCGAAACCCGGTTATCAATAATTCCCTCATAAGTTCTTAACAGGCATTTGATCAGGGGTTCCCATTTTGGATTACTTACTTCAAACGCATACAATTCATCTTTTCCGGCATTAAAGCAAACCTGTGCGGGCAGGAAAATGTTTTCAGAAAAACTGATATGGCCTTCCTGCTCCAATACTTTCAGCGTATTGATTACCAGTAAGCTATCCAATTTAAAATTGGCGATAAACCCGGCCAGATCAAAATCATAATAGTTACCTTCTCCAATGCCAACGGGTACCTGCAAATAATCGGCAAGCGCCTGGTATATTTTCTTGATTTGGGGGATAGGAGGAAATCTTTTATCAGATAATGACTCCAATGCAAAAAGGTTTTCATGCTGGTATAGCAATACAGCATAGGATTTTTTGCCATCTCTTCCGGCACGACCTGCTTCCTGGTAATAACTTTCCAGACAATCGGTAAGATCATAATGAATCACCGTTTTAACATCGGGTTTATCAATACCCATCCCAAACGCATTGGTACATACCATTATCCTGATTTCATTCTGTATCCATGCCTGTTGTTTCTGATTGCGAATTTCCTGTGGTAATCCTGCGTGGTAAAAATCAGCAGCTATATTCTGGAGACAGAGTAGTTCAGCCAGTTCCTTGGTTTGCCGTCTGCTACTGCAATACACAATACTGCTTCCTGATACCCTGTTTACTATCTCAATGGTTTTATTGATTTTACTGTCCACCTCAAAAACGCTATAAGACAGGTTAGCCCTTTCAAATGATTGTCTGAAAATATGCTGGTTATTGAATTGTAGTTTTGCAAGTATATCTTGCTGTACCACGGGTGTGGCAGATGCTGTGAGCGCAATAACCGGAATACCCGGTAATTCATTTCTCAATTCAGCAATGCGTAGATAGGAGGGCCTGAAATCATATCCCCATTGAGAAATGCAGTGCGCTTCATCTACCACTAATAAACTAATCTGTAACGCTGGAAGATACTCTTTGAACAAACGTGTTTGTAAACGTTCGGGTGATACATAGAGAAAACGAATATTGCCTGTTGTGGCTTCTTCTAATAGTTTAGTAACCTCATATTGGGTGAGCCCGTTGTACAGAGCCGCTGCCGGAATATCTTTTTGTAGAAGAGTATCCACCTGGTCACGCATCAAGGCAATCAGCGGACTAATCACCAGGCAAAGTCCGTCCTGCAATAAAGCAGGTACCTGAAAGCAAATAGACTTTCCCCCACCCGTAGGCAAAATTGCCAAAGTATCTTTTCCCGACAGTACCGATGCAATGATCTCTTCCTGCATAGGCCGGAAGCTATCATAGTGCCAGTATTTTTGAAGAATAGATACAGGGGTTGGCATATTCAATTGGGTTTCGCGTAAATGCGCAGATAATCCGCTTTTAATGACTGTGAAATTAAGTGGTAATCCTGATTTTGTTACCGTTAAAATACTGGGTATTTAGCACCATCAGATTACACGACTTTCTTGAAATTCAATCTTAGGGAATTGATGGCCAGTACTACATCGCTGAAACCCATTAGTAAAGCAGCAATACCAGGACTCAAATAACCCATAGCGGCAACCGGAATAGCGATGATATTATAGGCAAATGCCCAGAATAAATTTTCCTGGATAGTGATATAGGTATGTTTACCCAGGCCAAGTGCTAAGGGAAGATGCTGTAATCCATTATTCATTAATACTACATCTGCACTCTGCATCGCCAAATGAGAAGCGTCACTAACTGATATACCTACTGTAGCTTTAGCCAGAGCCGGCGCATCGTTAATACCATCACCCACCATGGCGGTTGGTGCTTTTGTATTCAGGCTGTCTATTTTTTGTAATTTCTGTTCGGGAGTTTGTTCCGCATATACCTGGTCTATGCCTAATTGCCTGGCAACCTGTTCGCATTTTTCTTTTCTGTCACCGCTTAATAAAATGGTTGTAAATCCTTTTGCTTTTAGCAAACGAATTACTTCATATGCTTCCGGTCTGATCTCATCAACCAAGTCAATCCAACCAATCAATTCTGCATTGCAGGTAATATACATATTGTGGTTAGATTCTTTGGTAAGAGAGCTAACAGACTGATAGGATCCGGCCCTGTCGTGCTGGTGAGCTCGATTTTTAATAAAAGGGCGGGCATTACACCGATCGCATGGAATATGCCGGTGTCGGACGATCCGCCGATAGTGGCACTTGAGATATGGGAGAAACATTTCATCTATAAGGCCATACTCCAGACCGGTGATTTCGTGATCAATA
>CAIWKU010000447.1 GCA_903913355.1 uncultured Bacteroidota bacterium
AAAATAAAATAGTAAAGTTTAATTAATTTCTATCTACGCCATTTTTGGTTACCCAACATAGCCAAATAAAAATTTTACAAAAAGGTTCTTTTCATTCTTTCTTCAATTATCACCTGATAGTTCAATTTAAGCTCTTTATCCAAAAAACTACTTTCAATACATTTCCACCAACTATCTTTTGCCCGTTCCATTTTTTGAAAAATATTCACTTGTTGTTTCACATCCAGTTTTAGTGTACGAAATGCAGCTTCGAAATCTGCTCTTTTAATTTTTTTCTTTTTGCCATTGAGCGTTAAAGCAAGGTCTTCATCATCTGCCGGGTTTACCAAGGCAGTTGATACCATATCATAGGCAGGGGATAATAAAAAGCCGTTACCCGGTTCCTGAATCAGTGAGAAGTTTTTTAAATGCATATCTGCATTACCAGTAAGAAAACAAAACAATACCTGTTCAAAAAAATTCACAAGATCTAATCCCGGATTGGATGAGTATTTGAGAATGGTTTTACCCACCTGTTCATAAGAGCCATGGTATTTATCTTCCGTAATTCTTTCGGTAAGTTGACACATATCTTCCATGTGCAATTTTTCTTTGTCCTTTCGGTCAATCCGTTTAGTTATATAGGCCAGGTTACCCGATGCAAGTCTGATTAAACTATGTGGCACTACTTTTATTTTGGCCAGGCTTGCCAAATGCATGGTCAGGTCTTCCACTTCCGGCAAAAAAGGATATTGGGCATGAGATGGTTTTAAAATATAACCACCCCAGATGTTTACAATATTAAATCGTTTGCCTCCTTTAACAGAAGCTTTGTCCTTCGTTATTTCAACCGAAAGTTTGGGTTGCACCCCTGTAACGGCCTGGTGAGATTTGATCACTTCCAGTGCCAAATTTTTCATCTCTTCTTCTGTATATCCTAGTTCGGGTACAGTAGCCTGATCAAAGATTTTTTTACTGCAGGCACCATGAAAATCATTTTCATTCAGGGTTAATAGTTGATAACAATACAAACATCTTTTCATAGCGCTTCCTCCTCATTTACAGCATGAACACTTACTGCACCTATACAATCCGCACAACAAGCCATCAACAAACCCATCCGGTCTCTTTGATTTAGCTTCCAGTTTTTTTCTGCTATATCCAATAACCAGCCTTCGGGTATTAATCCATCAAAAAAAGGAAATAGTATATTGCTCGTATAGGGTTCTGAACGCAATGGCAAGGTTAGACTTACGGGTTCAGGATGGCCGGATTGCAGATAATGGGCATCATATTCAAATTGATATCCTGTATCATTCTGGATTAGCCACCCGGCTCGTGTATTTTTTACCCGTATTTCAGCTTTTCTCATTTTCCACCAGTTTTCTGTCAATAGCCATCGGGCCTACCTGATAGCCAAATAATTGTAATACCTGATTTACCTTATCAATTCTAAGCGTTTCCTTTCCTTTTTCCAATTCCCTTATAAACCGCAGACCAACGCCTGCTTTTTCTGCCAGTTCAGGTTGTGTCAGGTTAAATAATTTTCTTTTTTGCTTAATAAATTCATTTATTTCCATATAATACACCTTATCGGGTATAAATATATGAATAAATTTTGAATAGCACCCTATCGGGTATAAATTATGGAGGAGAAAATGAAATATACCCTATCGGGTATGTTTATATAAATAATTTACCTTAGTGGAAGCTGGAAAAACAATAGCATTTAGCATAGGGTTGTTAAATAACCCGGCATCCCTGCCCCATCAGGGGCAATCTTCTTTCCAGCAAACGAATTTTACCGCCAGCCTTTCTCAATTATCTAAACAATCTTCATCATTCCATGTTCAATATTCGACATTCTCTTCCCTTCCTTCTACATTCCTTGTTCAATATTCGATATTCATTTCTTCGCTCTCTCTTCGACTCTTCTTCGCCTCTCCTTATTGTTTGATTATTACCAAACTCGCCCTTGCTTCGACTCCTCTTCGACATTTCTTCGACATCAGTCGAAGCCGCTACGACCCGTCTTCGACAAAAAGGGTAGCAAGGTCGAAGCCAACCAAAAGCAAGTAAGAATCAAATAATACGCATACACAAACAAAGCACGAAGTGGGCTCGAATCCGTTTCGACAAAAGTGCAAGCGAATTGATTTAGTATCCAATCGAATCTTTTTTTCTGCACTAACGATGTAACTATCAATCAGTTAACCTGGGTTGTACAACCCAGTACCACCCAAAATGCGTTATAGCCTCTGCTAGTTTTGTTCCGTTAACATCACCGGTGAACCTGCTGCAGCGGGTACAAACAAAACAATCATTATTCATTTTTTAAAACAAAAAACATGTCAATTTATAATCAGGGAATCCTAGGTGGATTCACAGGAAAAACGGGTGCCGTAATTGGCTCCAGTTGGAAAAACAAAGCCGTCATGCGCAGTTTACCTAAGCTTAAAAAAAGCAGAAAATCCAGCCAGTTTCAATTGGAACAGCAGGAAAAGTTCCGGCTCATGATTAGCTTCCTGACCAGCTTTCAGGATTTGCTAAACATCACCTTTAAAAGGCGCTCTACCGGACAAACCGGTATCAATGCCGCTTTATCGGTTAACCTGCGCAATGGAATTTTGGGAACAGAATCGCCCTTTAGCATTAATTATGAAAAACTGGAGTTTAGCTATGCCTTAGGTACCCTGCCCAATGTGGCTAATCCTACCGCTACAGCTGCTGCCGGCAATTCATTGGACTTTGAATGGACCAATAACGCTGGGGCAAGCAGAGCAAAAAACACGGATAAAACCATCTTGATTGTTTATTGCCCGGAGCTGAACCAGTCTATGTATTTCATAGATACAGCTAAGCGCAGTGAAGAGTTCGCCAATATAGATGCCTCAATTTTTGCGGGTAAATCGGTAGAAACCTGGATGTTGTTTATTACAGATGATATGAGCACGGCATCCAACACTGTGTATACAGGATCTGTAAACCTGATTCCATAAACCAATAATAGTGAACCCTGTTGGGTAAAGATACCTGCTGCCTTGCAGCCAATCAGGGTAGCCATTACCCGTTGAATGATTATCCGATACCCAATAGGCTAACTGTTATTACAAACTAATAAATATGGAACTCATATTAGAACGCAATTATCTGCCCAGGGGCACTAATGGAAAACTATACCTAAAGGGCCAAAACATACCCTTCTGTTATACCATCGAATTACCCTGGCAGCAAAATGCACCGCAACATTCCTGCATACCCGAAGGAACCTATACCGTGGTATTGCGAAGCTCTGAGAAATTCAAAACCCATCTGCATATACTGGATGTGCCTGGCAGAGAATGGATTTTGATACATCCAGCGAATGATGCCCTTGCAGAACTGAGGGGTTGTATTGCCCCGGTTAGTGTGCATACCGGCGAAGGTTCTGGCACACTCTCTCGCAGGGCTTTTGAAAAACTCATGAACAAGGTGATGGGTGCATTCAACAAACCCGAACCATTATTATTAACCATCACGAAGGCTGATGCTTTGCGTGAACAAAATATGATCAATGAAAACGATCTTAAAAAGAGCCAGGGCTGAAACCCCATGCTTTTTTAAAAAGCTGCGCAATATTGCCGCCACATCAGCAGCTATAGCAGGCAGTTTATTGGCTGCGCCCATTGTGTTACCGGCAGCCATTACCACCGCAGCCGGTTATATTGTTGCGGCGGGTAGTGTGGCAGGTATTGTTAGCCAGTTAACGGTTAAGAATGTTCGCAAGCTGAAAAACCAAAATCCTAAAAATGGGGGTGGCTATGGCAAGCGATCCCAGCTATAAAAGCACCTTATTCATTACCCTGGGTGGTACCATTACCGGACTTGGCAATGCATTGCTGGCGAGTGATTTTTTACGCACTTGTTATTTGGCGGCAGTAGGTGCTTTGGTAAGTTTTTTGGTGACGGTGATTTTGAAGAAGGTGTTTAGGAAATGGATGAAATAAACAAAAGCCTCTGAAGATTCAGAGGCTTTTGTTTTAAGCAAACAACAAATATTCTCGTGGTAAGCCACATTATTTACTAAAAATATCTCCACATTTTGGGTAAGTAAAAATACATGGACACATA
>CAIWKU010000448.1 GCA_903913355.1 uncultured Bacteroidota bacterium
AAGATTCATTCCCCTTACATTCAGGGCCGTTCTGGCCCTTACGATTGGATTATTTATGGCACAGCCAGCCTTGTTATATCTTTTTGATAAAGAAATTCATGTTCAGATTTCGCTCGATAATGAGCAAAGGAAAAAAGAGAAGCGGATGGAACAGGATGCGGTATATGCTGCAGAGCGTCTACCTCTTGTGCAGAAAAGAAATGAATTACAAAAAGAACTTACTGCCCGTTACCAGGAAGTATCTGTGGCAAGAGATAATTTTATTAAGGAGACAGATGGTACCGGTGGTAGTAAAAAGCCCGGTCTGAAAGATATTGCTGAAGCCAAGCAAAGAGAGTACCTGAAGCTCGATGCAGATTACCGGCAAAAAGAAAAATTGATTAGTCCGCAATTGGCTGTTATGGACAGTTCCCTGTCATTGATTGACCAGGCAATTCGCAAAGAACAAGCCTCGTTCGAAACATTATTAAATGATGGGTTCATCACCCGGATTGAAGCATTAAACCACCTGGTGAAAGATAATACGGCTGTGGCTTTCCGCTATTACCTGCTGGTAGCCATACTTTTATTAATAGAATTGATGCCAGTGATTGCCAAGAGCTTATTACCCGCAGGCAGTTACGACGAAAAAATAGTTTTGCAAGAAGAGAAAGAAATTACTCTGGTTCGTCAAAATCATACTAATGAACTATCGCTAAAACAATTGTATAACCAAACAGCTTATGAACAGGATGCAGACCTGATCCGTCATTTTTTTGATGAATCATCAGAAAAAAGAAAAGAAAAAATTAAGCAGAATATCGGCAACTGGAATCGGCAGGATAGTGGTCAGTTTACTGCTGTGTGGGATGATATGAAGCAAGAAATACTAACAAAATCAGAAAGCTAAATTGCAGTAACCATAAAAACCAATAAACCATTTAGCAATTGATCAATTGCTAAATGGTTTATTGGTTGATAGAGGTTTTATTATTTTGCTCCCGGCGGACAATACATTCTTAAATAATCTGTGTACAATTGCTGTAGATGTTGTGAAGTTCCTTTTCCTTCAGAAATGCTATGGGTTCTGTTGGGGTAACTCATCATTTGGAATTGTTTACCATTCGCAATCAGTTCATTGATCAGCATTTCGGCATTATTATAATGCACATTATCATCTCCCGTTCCATGAATATAGAGCAGATGACCTTTCAGGTTCTTCGCATAAGTAATAGGTGATCCTTTTACAAAATCTTCTCTGTTTTCTTGTGGTAAACCCATATAACGTTCCTGGTATATATTGTCGTAAGTAAGTTGATTACCTACAGCAGCAATTGCGATTCCGGTTTTATATATATCCGGATATTGAAACATAAGATTCAAGGTAGCAGAGCCACCACCACTCCATCCCCATACGGCAATTCTTGAAGTATCTACATAAGGCCATTTCATCACTTCTTTTGCGGCCATTGCCTGGTCTTTGATATTAACCAGCCCAATTTTTCGATAAATACTTTTTCTCCATTCTCTTCCCTTTGGAACAGGTGTGCCCCGATTGTCTATAGAAATATAGATATAGCCATCGGCAGACATATTCCCTTTATAAAGACCATTCATTCCCGTTCCATACTGGTCTTTCACGTTTTGTCCCCAGGGTTCCGTATATACAAAAAATACAACCGGATATTTTTTTTCAGGATTGAAGTTGGCGGGTTTTACTACAAATGCATCCATCTCAACACCTTCTTCTGATTTAATGGTTATGAATTCAATATTAGAAGCGGCGCGATTGCTTTTGCTTACCGCATTATTTACGCCATCGCCGGTAAGAGATGTATGATCAGGCAAGGAAACCCATTCTCTGGAAGGAGGTGTATAGTAATTTGAGAAATTATGTGATGCAAACTTTCCATTGGGAGATACCTGGTAATTATGTGTTCCGATCTGATTGGCAGGAGATAATTTCTCAGCAGGAGCCGTACCATCCAGTCTGGTTCTGAAAAGATATTTCTGTGTGGCATTATCCGGAGATGCAAAAAAATACACATAGCCCGATTTTTCATCAATGGAACTGATATCCATCACATCATATTTCCCCGTGGTGATCAATGTTTCTTTTTTACCATCTCTGCTAACCCGGTATAAATGACGCCAGCCATCTTTCTCGCTTGCCCACAGAAATTCTTTTCCTTCATTCAGCCAATCCCAGCCACCATAGGAATAATCTTCATCCCATAATGCAAGGATATCAATCCAAGCAGGGTCTTTTTCCTGGTAAATTGTATTGGCTGTGCCGGTGGCAACATCACAAATAAGCAGATTAGATTCGTTTTGTTTTCGGTTCAGGTGCTGCACAATCACCTGCGAATTATTGGCTGCCCATTCCATTCTCGGAATATAGGATTGCAACTGGGGGTCCATCGGAATTTTCATCCAATTGGTTTTTGCCGTACTAATATCAACAACTCCAATTTTACTACCGGAAGGCTTTTCACCGGCAATAGGATATTCAACCGGATTGAGGAATGGATAAATAGAGTCGGTATTATTCAGCATATAATAGTTCTTAACCGTGCCTACTTCTATTTGCCAATAGGCGATTTTTTTGCTGTCAGGGCTCCAGCGAAATCCATCACGGCAGAAAAATTCTTCTTCGTAGGCCCAATCAAAAGTTCCGTTGATTTGCTTACGATTACCACCTGTTGTAAGCTGAGTGGTTTTACCAGTTGCGATCTCTTCTAAATACAAATTATAATCACTCACATAAGCTACATTTTTTCCATCGGGAGAAATTTTTGCGAACATTAATGAAGCAGATGGGCGTGATTTTCCAATCTGATGCAGGCCTCTATCGGTTAGATTATACAGCCAGTAATCACCTCGGGTATCATAGCGCCATACTTTTTGGCTATTGGTATAGATCAGTAATTCCTGTTCATTGCCAGAGAAGAAAAAATTACGGACAGATAGGGGCTTGGAAGTATTAACAGGGGTTAATTGCTCTTTGGTAACCACAACGGTTTTGTTAAGTGATGGCAATGAAAATTTTACAATTGCCCCTTCGTTTACCGAATAATATGCGTTTCCATCATTACTCCATTTATAGCCCTGGGGAGGTTGTGCATTTGCGTTTGAAAAAAGAACACATACAAAAAAAGTAATGGCAAGCTTTGTATTTTTCATTTCCTTTGGTTTTGGGGAATGAAAATACTTCTTTGTACTAAGAATTCCCTGGGAAAATTCAATGAATTCAGAATAAAAATTCCAGGCAGGTCTATTACCGCAATCCCATTAGTTTTTTTCGACGATCAAATTATTTTTTTTTACGGTTGCGCCTTTTAGTTCATTGTATTTTTTAGCCGCTCCAATAAAAGATACAAATAATGGGGCAGGTTTTTCTACCGTGCTTTTTAATTCCGGATGGTATTGCACACCAATAAAGAATGGATGAGAAGGAATTTCCATAATCTCTACAAGTCCCGATTCAGGGTTGCGGCCACTGGCAATCATGCCATTGGATTCAAACTGATCGAGGTACTGATCATTGAATTCATAGCGATGTCTATGTCTTTCAGTAATATTTGTTTCTCCATAAATCGTATGGGCAAGGCTATCCTTTTTGATTTCGCAAGGATAAGATCCCAGACGCATAGTTCCGCCCATCATCCGTATCTTCTTTTGCTCTTCCATCATATTGATTACGGCATGTTGGGTAGTAGTATCCATTTCAGTTGAATGAGCATCTTTCAGTCCCAAAATATTTCTGGCAAACTCGATAACAGCCATTTGCATACCTAAACAAATACCAAAAAATGGCAGCCCTTTTTCCCGGGCATATTCTACAGCAACAATTTTACCCTCAATACCTCTATGGCCAAAGCCGGGTGCCACCAATAAACCGTCTAATCCGTCCAATTTCTCTGCCACATTTTCTTTAGTGATAAATTCGCTATGCACGTTAACCACCTGTACTTTTACTTCATTCATTGCACCTGCATGAACAAAACTTTCCAGGATTGATTTATATGCATCCTGCAGTTCAATATATTTCCCAATCAAGCCAACGGTTACTTTACTGCGAGGGTATTTCAGCTTATCTAGAAATACTTTCCATTTATCCAGATTGGGTTCTCCGTATTGGGGAATTTGTAATTTTTTCAGGCAAATAATATCCAGTTTCTCTCTCAACATCAACAGAGGTACTTCATAGATAGTTGAAGCATCCATGGCTTCTATCACCGCTTCCTGTTTTACATTGCAGAAAAGTGCAATCTTTCTTTTAATATCATTATTCAGCGGTTCTTCAGTTCTGCAAACAATAATATCCGGATGTACGCCTGTTTCGCTTAGCATTTTTACACTATGCTGGGTAGGTTTGGTCTTTAATTCTTTGGCTGCTTTCAGGTAAGGGATAAGTGTAAGATGCACTACCATTACATCTTCCTCAGGTAATTCCCACTGCAACTGACGAACGGCTTCAATAAAGGGTAGACTTTCAATATCGCCAACGGTTCCCCCAATTTCGGTTAGTATGATATCAAATTTATCATCCTCACCTAATAATAGCATTCTTCTTTTAATCTCATCAGTGATATGCGGAACAACCTGTACCGTTTTTCCTAAAAAATCTCCTGCCCTTTCTTTATTAATGACTGTTTGGTAAATTCTACCCGTGGTTACATTATTGGCCTGGCTGGTGTAAATACTCAGAAATCTTTCATAATGCCCCAGGTCAAGATCTGTTTCAGCGCCATCTTCGGTTACAAAACATTCTCCATGTTCATATGGATTCAATGTTCCGGGATCAACATTGATATAAGGATCAAATTTCTGAATGGTTACACGCAAGCCCCTTGCTTGTAATAATTTGGCAAGAGAAGCGGCAATAATCCCTTTTCCCAGACTACTGGTAACACCACCGGTAACAAAAATAAACTTGGCCATAATATGGTTAATTTGTTAATACATTTATTGATTCATCAAACCAATAAAAAATCATTATTTCAAAATCCGGATTCATTACTGAGCAACCGGGCAAAAAAGAGGTTTCCGGATAGCTAAAAAAAGATTGATTTAGCATCCAGAACATCTATAAAAAACTGACCTTGGAATACGAACGGTGTAGAAAATTTCAGAGGTCATACAAACGTACAGCAAAAAATCTGACAAAAAAAAATAGCTGACCAAGATTAAACATCTACCCAGGTTTAGTGTTAATTATCCGTGTACATCTTTATATAAAAAACCACTATATGAAAAAAATATTCCTTTTAACTCTGGCTGCTTTTGCCACTGCGGCATTTCTGGGTTACCGATATAAGACCCCGGAACCAGAAATCCTTAGTCCCAATTGTTATCTCAGCTGTTATAATAGTGACGTCAGGGAGCAATTCAGGCAGGAAGCTGCAACCCGGTCATTTGCGGCTTTACATGAAACCCCCAAATATTATCGATTGGAAAATCCAACCGGGCAATCGGTTATATTCAAAGCTGCGGATGGCTCACAGGCAATGGGGTATGAGATCAGGAGTAAAGCAAAAACCAATAAATGGGTATTTGTAATACAGGAATGGTGGGGATTGAATGATTATATAAAACGTGAATCCGAAGTGCTTTCCAGGGAATTGGGTAATGTAAACGTGCTGGCACTCGATCTTTATGATGGAAAAGTGGCAGCTACACCGGATAGTGCCATGAAACTGGTGCAGGCTGTGAAAACAGAAAGATTGGAAAATATTATAAAAGGTGCTTTGGTTTATGCTGGTTCTGAATCCAAAATTTATACCATTGGCTGGTGTTTCGGCGGTATGTGGAGTCTGCAAACCACTTTATTGGCCGGCAAACAGGCGGCCGGATGTGTGATGTATTATGGCAGACCGGAAACCAATCTTGAAAAGCTAAAAACATTGAATTGCGATATCATAGGGTTCTTTGGCAATAAGGACCAAAGTCCTTCTCCCCAAATGGTATCAAAGTTTGAATCAGATTTACAAACTGCTGGTAAAAAAATTACGGCGTATAAATATGAGGCTGGTCACGGTTTTGCCAACCCAAGCAATCCAAGCTTCAATAAAGAAGCTACGGAAGATGCGCATGTAAAAGCGATTGCTTTTTTGAAAGATCACATGAAATAGATTGATAATTTTTATGATTATACAAAATGAAAGGGGAAGAATAGATAATCTATTCTTCCCCTTTCATTTTGTTATACCATTAGTTAATACTACAGCATTAAAACACCTCTCCCAAATTAACAAACACCCCTCTCGATCCATTCTGTCCAAATCCATAATCAATACATAGGTTAGCACCTGAATGCTTATTCAGTTTTATTCTCAAACCTGTACCATAGCCAGGTAATAAATGAGCATATTCGGAAGACAATTCACCTGAAAAATTCTGCACATTCCCAAACAGGACCCCTCCTATTAAACCATTCCTCGAAATTCGGAAGCGATATTCTGTTTCAAAATAATACATATTCTTTCCACGAAATCTGCCCTGTATATAGCCACGTCCAGTATTATATTGATCATCCCATCCCGTACTTGGCAAAATTAGATAAGGCGGAGATCCATTTAGTGTCATCCAGTTCAAACTCCAAAATGCCAAAACATTCCGTGAATTGGCGGGAAAATGAATATATTTTCTGATATCAATTAATAAAGAGCGCCAGTTTGAATCACTTCCCATAAATGTGTGGTTATCCCTGAGTACCGCATTTATATACCAACCATTGGTTGCATTAATCTGATTGCTACGGCTATCATACAATACGCGTAAAGCAAGCCCGACTGCTTTTTCTACAGACCCCAATTCTCTATTGATAACAGTATTAATTCTTCGGGTAGGCGTGTCCAACACTTTGATATTCCAGAATTTATCATAGTATAGCCCGAATCCTACATACAAATCTTGTGATACTGCCGTTAAAATCGTTTGGTGAAATTTAAGTCCGGAAAAGTCAATGGTATGTCCTTTATTGGGGTCATACCTTCCACCGAGGCCAAAAATACTAGAAGGATATTCGATGTATCGGTTATCAGAAATAAAATTGAACTTATTGTTTTTGGTCCAAATATCTGCTACTAAAGGAACGATGGTTTGACTGTATTGAGAATAAGTAATACTGGTAGAGATGCTGGATATTTTAGCATTTTTACCTGAATCATTAAAGTAGGCAAGGTTAGCTGAAACAATTCCTGCAAACCCAGTTTGAAGTGTATATCCTACAGCGGGCACCAAGGATAAATGGTATTTTTCTTTTGGAGTCAGCGGAGCGATACCATGTTTATGCTCATGCTGTCTGAAAATATGGTGCAGCACATCAATGAAATCGCGGTTATCTGAATTGTCGGGGTCGGCAAAAACAATCGTGTCTTTAGCATCCTTTGCAACTTCCGCAATCACCTGCGAAAAAAGGGGGTTGCTCATTACTATGCCCAAACTAAATAGATATACCAGTTTTATTTTCAAATTCGATTTTTGATACGATTACATATATAATCGCGATACTTAGTAAATGATACCATTACCTTGTTCAATGTTTTCTATAAACAGGAGCTTTGTTGATTTGTTTGGTCTTTTTACATATCATTTACAATTTTCTGATAGCTGGTAACGATCCCTTTTATCAATGACGAGCTGAAACCCTGGTGTTCCATCTCATTTAATCCAGCTATAGTGCATCCTTTAGGGGTGGTTACCTTATCAATTTCCTGTTCAGGATGTGTATTTCTTTGCAACAAAAGTTCTGCAGCCCCTTTTACTGTTTGCGCAGCAATTAGAGAAGCTATTTTTGCACTAAAACCGATTTCAATCCCTCCCTGAATATTTGCCCTAATATATCGCATAGCATAAGCCGTACCACAGGCTCCCAATACAGTAGCGGCATCCATTAGTTTCTCATCAATCATCACCGATTTTCCTAACTGATTAAACAAATCTGTTACATATCTGGATTGATCTTCGGTCGCATTTTGAGCACAAATACAAGTCATACTTTCCTGAATTGCAATCGCTGTATTGGGCATACTTCTGAAAACAGGAAACCCTTCGCCTACTACTTCCTGAATATCTTTTATCCAAACTCCGGTAACTACACTAATCAAAATATGTCTGTCAGGATTCAAAAAAGGTTTTATCCCTGTAAGGACTTCTTTTATTTGAAATGGTTTAACTGCCAGTACAATCCAGTTAGCGTAACCAACGGCTTCTTCGTTATCGGTGCTTACCAATACGCCTTTTTCTTCGAGTGATTTCAGAGAACTGATATTCCTTTTTGTAACAATCAGGTGTTCTGGCAACACAAATCCACTGCTAACTAAGCCTTCAGCCATAGCCGAGCCCAGGTTTCCACCACCAATAATGGCAATTTTATTATTCATTACAAATTCTTTAAGGTGAAAGTATGAAAAAAGTCGATGAACGTTTTATTGGGAACTGTCAGGGCAATTTAGAAGTGGTTGGCTGATGCCAGATAATTTCTAACATAATCATCTACCCCCTGCTCCAATGTATAAAATGATCTTGTATACCCGGCATCTTTAATTTTTTGCATATTGGCTTCTGTGAAATACTGGTATTTATCCCTGATATCTTCGGGCATATCAATAAATTCAATGTTGGCTTCTTTATCCAGTCCTGCAAAAGTTGCTTTTACCAGATCATTAAATGCCCTTGCTGTTCCAGTACCCAGATTATAAATGCCATTCTTTTCAACAGCCCAATTACCATTTTTCATGGAATCCATCATCCAGTCAATCACATTCAATACATCTTTTACATAAACAAAATCACGCAGTTGTTCCCCATCCTTAAATCCTTCTTTGTGGCTACGGAACAATTTTACTTTCCCATCTTTCCGGATCTGATTAAACGCATGCCAGATAACGCTGGCCATCCGTCCTTTGTGGTATTCATTGGGACCGTACACATTAAAGAATTTAAGCCCGGCCCAAAAAGGAGGGTTCCCTTTTTGTTCTCTTATTTCCTGAAGTGCCCATTTATCAAACTCGTTCTTACTGATCCCATAGGGATTGAGTGGTTGTAATTTTTCGATGATTGCATGATCATCATTATACCCCAATTGCCCATCACCATAAGTGGCAGCAGAAGAAGCATATATTAAAGGAATTCCGTTCTGCGTACAATAGTTCCATATATCTTTTGAATATTGGAGGTTCAGTTCTTCATGAATTGCATAATTAAATTCTGTGGTATCAGTTCTTGCACCCAAATGTATCACCATGCTGATAGCCGGTTGGTGCGTTGCCAGCCAATCAAATAAATGATAGCGTTCAATGATATTAATATAGGATTTAGATTCCCAGTTCTTTCTTTTCTCCTCAAATCCAAAATCATCTACCAATAACAGGTTTTCATACCCATTATCATTTAAATACTGAACCATACAGGATCCAATAAATCCTGCAGCTCCGGTAACAATAATTGCGCCCTGTTCTGATTCAATAGCTTTCTCCTCTGCTGCGTTTTTGTTTTCCATAATTATTGTAAAAGCTTTTCGATGGCTGTATCATATTTCTTTTTCCATTCCGTGATATTACCCCAATCATTTCCGTTTACAGTAATATTTCCGCTGGTTACTGCACCAAGTTCTGTTATAGTAATACCTGATTCTTTGGAAAAAAGTAGCAATCCTTCAACGGTTTCTTTGCCAACAGAAACAACCACCCTGCCTTGTGCTTCTCCAAACCAAAAAGCATCTTTCCGGATGGGAGAATGTGCAGAAACATAAAATCCAAGCTCCTGATAAAAACTACTTTCCAGTAATGAAACCGCTAATCCGCCTTCACTGATATCATGGGCGCTTTTAATCAACTTTTGTTTGATAATAGTAGAAACAAATTTTTGAACTGCCATCTCTTCTTCCAGATCAAAATAGGGTGCCGGAGAATATGCTACTTTTTTCAGTTTATGCAGGTATTCAGATGAGGCAATATCATTTTGTTGTTTGCCTATTAATAATATTACATCACCTGCTTCTTTAAATGATAAAGTCATTCGATTAGAAAAATCATCCAATATACCCACCATACCAATTGTAGGTGTGGGATATACCGGTCCATCCGGGTTCTGGTTATAAAAACTTACATTCCCTCCTGTTACCGGCGTTTTGAACTTACGACAGGCATCTCCCATTCCGGTGACAGCTTTTACAAACTGGTAATATACTTCAGGATCATAGGGATTTCCGAAATTTAGACAATTGGTTACTCCGATTGGTTCACCGCCGCTGCATACAATATTTCGGGCAGCTTCTGCTACAGCAATCATTCCCCCTTTGTATGGGTCAGCAAAAACATACTTACTATTACAATCAACTGTAATTGCCAATGCTTTTCCAGTACCTTTTGCCAATACAATAGATGCATCACTAGGGGCATTGGTAGACGCATTGGCAGCGCCTACCATACTATCATATTGTGTGTATACCCATCTTTTGGAGGCAATATTGGGTATCTGAATTAAATTTTCAGCTACTTCTTTAAGATCCGTGATATCGTCAATGGTATTTAAATCAAACGCATTTATTTTTTCAAAATAAGCCGGCTCTGTATACTCTCTGGTATATTGAGGAGCCCCACCACCTAGTACCAATTCAATTGCGGGTATGGATGCTTCTAATTGACCATGCATATAAAATTTGAGCAGGCCATCATCCGTTACTTCCCCTATTTCACTGCAACTCAGGTCCCATTTTTCAAACACTTTCAATACTGCAGCTTCTTTTCCTTTTTCTACTACTACCAGCATTCGCTCCTGACTTTCACTAAGCAATAATTCCCATGCTTTCATATTTTGCTGACGCGTGGGTACTTTATCCAAATCAATACGCATGCCCATTTCTCCCTTGGCGCTCATTTCTGCGGTAGAACAGATTATACCGGCTGCCCCCATATCCTGCATACCAACAACGGCTCCGGTTTCAATTACTTCAAGACAGGCTTCCAGCAATTTTTTTTCCTGAAAGGGATCTCCCACCTGCACGGCAGGCAATTCTTCGGTGCTTTCTGCTGTAATATCTGCCGATGCAAATGAGGCCCCGCCAATCCCATCTTTACCGGTGGCGCTTCCTACAAAAAAGACAGGGTTACCTGCTATTTTTCCGGAAGTGGCACTTACCATTTTATCTGCCTGCATAATCCCAACACTCATGGCATTTACCAGCGGATTGGTATGATAACAATCTTCAAAATATACTTCGCCACCTACCGTAGGTACACCAAAACAGTTGCCATAATGCCCAATGCCATGTACCACACCACTCAATAATCTCTGGGTCTTTTTATCGGCCAGGTTCCCAAATCGCAAACTGTTTAAAGATGCGATAGGTCTTGCCCCCATCGTAAAAATATCTCTTTGAATCCCTCCTACACCCGTTGCTGCACCCTGAAAAGGTTCAATAGCACTTGGGTGATTATGGCTTTCTATTTTAAAAACCACACCAAACCCATTTCCCATATCCATCAAACCTGCATTCTCTTCCCCCGCTGCCACCAGCATTCTTCCCCCATCTCTGGGAAGTGTTTTTAACCATTTAATAGAATTCTTATAACTGCAATGCTCGCTCCACATACCACTGAAAGCACATAGCTCAGTAAAATTGGGTGTGCGACCAAGTTTTTGTTTGATTAATTCAAATTCATCTTCCGTTAAACGGAGTTGTTGGGCGGTTTTAGCGGTAATTTCCATGGTGCCGCAAAGGTAAGTGATGGGAGTGAAACTGGAAGGGGAAGGGACTGTTTTGATGAATTGTTATTCGAATTGTTATATGGTTAATTTGTTTAATGACTTTTTCAGGGGCATATAAAATAACAATTCAACAATTTGACCATTTAACCATATATCTACTCTGCCAAAAAAACAAAAGCCATATCTGCCCAAACAGATATGGCCTTATAAATCAATATTGCCAATAAATTTATGACCTGGTTACTTTTCCGCTACCCGCTTTATGAGAACGGATATCTGTGGCAGCACCCTGATAATATACATTACCACTGCCGCTGATATTGGCTTCCAAACTGGTATTTGCAAACACTTTCACATTGCCGCTACCGCTGATACTGGCAGATACCTGGTTGGCTATTACACCTGAACAATCTGCATTACCACTTCCACTAATTCTGGCAGAAACCTCATCGGATGCACCGGATAAATGGATATTTCCACTTCCTGAAATGCTGACATCAACAGATTTGTATTTGCCAAAAGCCAGGTTGATGGTTCCAGAACCTGATAATTTGAAACTACCGTTTCCGTCATTAAAAAAATTGCCTTTGCCGATTATATCACCACTGCCCGAAAGAGATACGCCGGTTAAACGGGTGGCCGATACATAAATTGTGATCTTATTACTGGAGCGGAGACTTACATTTTTAGTCGTCTTGATCGACAATTTGCCATCTTCTACTTTGGTTTCTATATAAGAAAGTAGGTTTGCATCTCCTTCTACCTGGATGGAATTGCTTTCTCCATAGGCAATCATTACATCCCATGAACCAGAAGAAGCGATGCTGGTATAATTACTTACCTGCCTGGTTTCCTTTTTTAATTGACCATTTCCTTCCACTTTTTCCCAAGGCCATTGGGCAATAGAGGGTATGCTGAGAGCCAGCAGGATAATCATGCAAATTTGTTTCATATAGCTTTAGGTTTGCCATTGTAACGGGTAAATGCTGATTTCGTTACATTTCCCCGGTTTTCTTCTAAAAAAAGCCAAATTGACTGATTCACAACACATAACAAATAATTCTATGTTTTATTTTTTCCACAAATAATGCATTATTCGACGGTCAAAATATTTAATACTTTATTTTTCGGAGATTTTGCGCTTAATTTGGCTTGTCAAAAAAAATGAAACTATGTCTTTACGATTCAATGCTATCGGGAACATTTCTAATGAAACCAATGGTGCCCCTATTCCGCCCAGTCTAAAAGTTACCGGAATTTTTAATGAGAATGTATTTACCATTAAAACTGCCCGTGAATATTTAAGTGATGATGGTTATAAAAGCCTTGTGACGAGTATCCGGGGTGGTAAAAAAATTGATCGAAGCGTAGCCAGCCAGATTGCCAATGGTATCCGAGCCTGGGCTGAGAGTAAAGGCGTTACTCACTTTACTCACTGGTTTCAACCTTTAACAGGAACCACTGCCGAAAAACATGATTCCTTTTTTACCTTAAAAAGCGATGGTACTGCGATTGAAGAATTTGATGGCGCAGCCCTGATTCAACAGGAACCGGATGCTTCTTCTTTCCCTAGTGGTGGCTTACGGGCAACTTTTGAAGCAAGAGGGTATACTGCCTGGGATCCTTCTTCTCCTGCTTTTATTATTGAAATCGGTAAGGGCAAAACACTTTGTATACCTACGATCTTTGTTTCGTATACAGGAGAATCGCTCGATTACAAAGCTCCTTTGCTTAAAGCACTGGAAGCTTTGAATAAATCCGCTGTTGATGTTTGCAATTATTTTGATAAAAATGTTACGAAAGTAACTGCTACGTTGGGTTGGGAACAGGAATATTTTGTGATCGACCAGGGACTGGCCAATGCCCGTCCGGATCTGGTACAATGCGGTCGTACTGTATATGGAGCTGCTCCTGCGAAAGGTCAGCAACTGGAAGACCATTATTTTGGTTCTATTCCGGAAAGAGTGTATGCTTTCATGAGAGATTACGAACAGGAATCATATAAACTGGGTATTCCATTACGCACCCGTCATAATGAAGTAGCGCCTGCACAATTTGAATGTGCTCCTATTTTTGAAGAAGTAAACATTGCGGTTGATCACAATACTTTATTAATGGACGTGATGAGTCGCGTGGCGAAACGTCATAACCTGGTAGTATTGCTACACGAAAAACCATTTGCAGGAATCAACGGAAGTGGAAAACACAATAACTGGAGTATGGCAACAGATACAGGTGTAAACCTGCTGGCCCCGGGTAAAACACCTAAGACCAATCTGATGTTCCTCACTTTCTTTGTGAACACCATTAAAGCCGTTCATGACCATGCAGATATTATGCGTGCTGCGATTGCGTCTGCACCCAATGATCATAGGTTAGGAGCCAATGAAGCACCTCCTGCCATTATCTCGGTGTTTGTGGGACAATATCTTGCCAAAGTTTTATCAGATGTGGAAACACGTGTGAGCACTAAGTTTGACGAACAGGATGAAGCGATATTAAAACTTGACCTGCATCGTAGTATTCCGGAACTGATGCTGGATAATACAGACAGGAACCGTACTTCTCCGTTTGCTTTTACAGGTAATAAATTTGAATTCCGTGCCGTAGGATCTTCAGCCAATTGTGCCATTTCCATGACCGTGTTGAATACCATTATGGCCGATACACTGAAAAAATTCAAATTGGATGTGGATGCCCTGATTGAAAAAGGAGATAAGAAAGAAATTGCCATTATGCAGGTAATTCAACGATACATTGTAGAGAGTAAAAAAGTATTGTTTGAAGGTGATGGATACAGTGATGACTGGCACCATGAAGCAGAACGTCGTGGTTTACCGAATGTGAAAACAACCCCACTTGCTTTGGATGCGATGGTTTCAGACAAGGCTAAGAAATTGTTTGAAACAAACAATGTGTATTCTCATTCTGAATTAGAAGCCAGACACGAAATAGAACTTGAAAAATATATTAAGAAAGTACAGATCGAAGCACGTATCATGGGTGATCTTGCCATCAACCATATTCTTCCGGCAGCAATCAAATACCAGAATGCTTTATTGGAGAACGTGAATGGTTTAAAAGCTGCAGGTTTACCTGAATCCGCTTATAAAAGTCAACTTGATATCCTGAAATCAGTAAGCGATCATGTGCAGGTAATTCATTCGAAAGTTCATGCCATGGTGGAAGAAAGAAAAGTAGTGAATAATATTGGCGATACCCGTACCAAAGCGATTGCTTATGAAAGTCAGATCAAATCTGCTTTCTTTGATGATATCCGTTACCATGTAGACAAACTGGAACATTTGGTAGATGATGAGTTCTGGACCTTGCCTAAGTATCGTGAGATGCTGTTCTTACGATAATCGTTAAAAAATCGATTTTAGCCCTGTTACCCATTTAGGAACAGGGCTTTTTTTTGGTCATTCATCAAAAAATAACAGGAAAATGCCGAATTTATCCCCTTATCTACCGAAAAAAATAAATACAGATAACCAAAAACCTTAATTTTCTATCTACAAATAAAAAAACAACTATGAAAAAAGTACTTGCCTTATTAACAGTAGTTATCTGCTGCTCTATGTCACATGTTATGGCACAAGGTGGTGGTCAGCGTATGACACCTGAAGAACGTAAAGCTGCTCTGATTGAAAGACTGAAACCATTAAATCTTACACAGGTTCAATCAGATTCAGTTGTTGCCATTTATATGGACAATTCTGCCATGGCTGCAATGAGAGACCCAAACATGAGCCAGGAAGATCGTCAGGCTGCTATGAAAACTTTCAGTGAAGCAAGAGCCAAAAGACTTGAAAAAGCAATTGGTGCTGATCTTGCCAAAAAAGTTGCAGAAGTTGCTCAACCACAGCGTGGACCACGAGGTGGCGGCGGAGGTGGTGGTAAATAATATTTACACTCTTCTACATAAAAAACCCTCATCATATTAGATGAGGGTTTTTTATGCTTACAAGATGAATCAATCCTGTTTATTTCATTTTAAACGACTCTAAAAATTTGGTTGTAAAATTTCCTTTCCTGAAATCTTCATTCTTCATCAATTGCAAATGAAAAGGGATTGTGGTTTTTACACCTTCAATTACATATTCGCTTAAGGCACGATACATGGTATCAATCGCTTCTTCGCGGGTTTGTGCAACGGTAATCAGTTTTCCGATCATGGAATCATAATAGGGAGGGATTACATAGCCAGCATACACATGACTATCCACCCTCACCCCATGACCACCTGGTGTGTGTAATACGGTGATCTTACCTGGTGAAGGGCGAAAATCATTGTATGGATCTTCGGCATTGATGCGGCACTCGATGGCATGCATCTGGGGTTCATAATTTTTTCCAGAAATTCTTTCACCCATCGCTATTTTGATCTGTTCTTTGATCAAGTCAAAGCTTACCACTTCTTCTGTTACACAATGTTCTACCTGGATACGTGTGTTCATTTCCATGAAATAGAAATTGCGATGTTTATCAACCAGGAATTCAATCGTACCTACGCTTTCATAATTAATTGCCGAAGCCGCTTTGATAGCCGCTTCTCCCATTTTCTGCCTTAATTCCGGGGTCATAAAAGGAGAAGGAGATTCTTCAACCAGTTTCTGGTGCCTGCGCTGAATAGAGCAATCTCTTTCACTAAGGTGACAAACATTCCCATATTGATCGCCGGCAACCTGTATTTCAATATGTCGTGGCTCTTCCACGAATTTCTCCATATAGATCCCGTCGTTTTTAAAAGAAGCAGCTGCTTCTATTTTTGCTGTGGTATAGGCTTTCTCGATTTCAGATTCTTCCCAAACCATGCGCATACCTTTTCCACCTCCACCGGCTGTGGCTTTCAGTATTACAGGATACCCCACCACTTTTGCGAGTTCCTTGGTTTGTTCAATACTTTCCAATAATCCTTGCCCACCTGGTACAACCGGCACACCTGCTTTGATCATGGTTTCCTTGGCTGTGATCTTATCTCCCATTTTATTGATCATTTCAGGAGTGGGTCCAATGAATTTGATCCCATGATCAGCGCATATCTGAGAAAACTTTGCGTTCTCTGCCAAAAATCCATACCCGGGATGTACAGCATCCGCATTGGTAATTTCTGCAGCTGCCATGATATGTGGAATATTAAGGTAGGAGTCTATGCTGGCAGGTTTCCCTATACAAACGGCTTCATCTGCAAATTTTACGTGCAGACTATCTTTATCCGCGGTAGAATAAACCGCTACGGTTTTAATGCCCATTTCCCGGCAGGTACGGATTACCCTTAAAGCGATTTCACCTCTGTTCGCAATCAATATCTTTTTAAACATTGAGTTCAATTTGAAAATTTGAAAATTTGAAAATTTGAAAATAAATGATGGCTTTCATCCCGAATGCTCAGGATAAATTACCAGATTTTCAAATTAGCTATGCTGGTTCAACGAGAAACAGGGGTTGATCGTACTCAACAGGACTTGCATCATCCACCAATATTTTTACGATAGTACCGCTGATCTCACTTTCAATTTCATTGAAAAGTTTCATGGCTTCAATAATACAAACCACTTTACCCGGTGTGATCTCTGTTCCAATCTCAGCCAGAATAGGCTTATCCGGAGAAGGTCTGCGGTAAAAAGTGCCAATCATTGGGCTTTTGATAGTAATCAGGTTATCGGCTTTGGGAGCTGGAGTTGCCGGAGCGGCAGGTGCTGTGGGTGGTGGTGTAGAAGGAAGCGTCTGTTGTGGGGCCGTAGTATACACTTGTGGTGCCGGGGCCGCAACGGTTACAACGGGTTCCTCTTTTTGCTTTATGGTTACCTTACCATCTTTGTCTTCTATACTTATTTCACCAATATTACTTTTATTGATGATTTTGATCAATTCGTGAATTTGCTTTAAGTCCATAAATGGCAATTTTAGGGGTAAAAACAGTAAAATTTGGTCAAATAGGGGGGCAAAATAGCCTTTTTTTGATAAAAAAGGGGATTTTCTTTGAAATTGGAAATTTCATTTTACCCACATTTTTTATCACTGGAATATCGGTTTAAAGCAAATGGCCGTCCGTTTGGACAGCCATTTGCTTTTATCATCAAGAAACCAGGTATATTTTTAATCCTTTGCTTCTTTTACCCTTTCTACATAAGAACCATCTTTTGTATTCACCCGTATCAATTCGCCATCCTCTACAAATAAGGGTACCATAACAGTGGCTCCGGTTTCAACAGTGGCTGCTTTCAGGGCACGGGTAGCGGTATCGCCTCTGAGTCCTGGTTCGCAATAAGTGATTTTAACGACAATCTTTTCAGGCAATTCGGCACCGATCGGCTGTTCGGTTTCGGCGTTGATAAAAACAAATACTTCCGATCCGTCTTTCAGGAACTGCGGAGCATCGATCATTTCTTCCGCAAGCGCAATCTGTTCGAAAGTCTCATTATTCATCAGATTGAAGCCACTATCATCTTTGTATAAGAACTGGAATGCTTTCTTTTCTACACGAACCGGGAAAATGTTTTCACCACTATTCCAGGTCTTTTCTATGGAGCGCTTGTTATCAACGCCTTTTAGCTTTGCCCACACTTTGGCCGCCGCCCTTGCAGTTTTATTTTCTCCAAATTCTACTACTGAATATAAGCTGCCGTCTAATTTGAGGATCATACCACGGCTGATGTCGGATGTACTTGCCATAACTATATTTTTTATTTGTTGCCCTAAAAGGCAGGCGCAAAAGTAGGGATTGGCAGCCAAATTGACGAAAGCTTATTAAAAAACGACCTGATTTTTAAATCTCTACGATCAGACCATTTTCTGAATCATCCGGTCCTTTTTGGGGCCAGTTTCCAACAAAATGTTAAAAAAACGACCAATTACAGGCTGCATCAGTTAAACACCCGGTATCTAAGAAGGACAAACCTGTGCGCCATGAAAAAAAATTTACGCTACATTTTTATTGCTTTCTGCTTGCTTCTTCAGACAGTAATATTCGGTAATACATTAATCATCAAAGGATATGTGGTTGATGCCAATAATAAAGCAGTAGCTAATAAACCAGTAAGAATTTATACAGACAGTACCAGTCAAGCCTGTCTGGTATCTCATACAAAACTGACAAACCCTAATGGTTATTACATAGATACCGTAACCTGCAATGGTGACATACGAATACTATATGTGTCTGTAGAGGATTGTACTGGCAAAACAATTATCAATCAACCTTCCCTGACAGGCATATCCAATATCATTGAAAGTAATTTTACGATTTGTGCCCCAATTACTGTTGCAAAATGTTATGCTTCATTTTCGTTTCAAGTAAATCCGCCGGTACCCGGAACTACTTCGAATACTCCAATGGGTACACTATTTAACAGCACCGGATCTTTAGCTGCTGCCGGAGATAGTATTATCAGTCGTGTTTGGGTATTTGGTGATAGTTCAACACCTGTTACCGGTAATCAGATTGTACTATCTCATAACTATGCTAAGCCCGGCACCTATAATGCATGTTTGTCAATAAAAACCGCAGGAGGATGTGAAAGTAACTATTGCACAACAGTTGTTACGCATGATAGTCTGCCAAATCCACCTCAAATACCCACTAGTTGCAAAGCCAGTTTTACTTATACCCTGCAGGGATATCGTATTTCTGTAAACAGTGCTGGCTCAGTTGGCGCTACTGCTTCGGATAGTATTATTAACCGTAACTGGTATTTCGGAGATAGTACCAGAACTGTTTCAATGGGTGGAAATAGTATAAATCCTTCCTATACATTTTCCAAACCTGGAGTGTATATGGTTTATCTATCTATCCTTACCAAATCTGGTTGCACCAGTAAATATTCCAGTTCCGTTACAGTAAAAGATACCACAACAATCACACCCGTGCCTACCAATTGTAAAGCAGTATTCACCTATAGTATACAGGGTTACACTTTATTGGTTAACAGTTCAGGCTCTCAGGCTGCTGCTTCTACAGATAGTATTATTAGCAGAACATGGTATTTTGGTGACAGTTCCAACTTGCCTATTCTTAATGGTAATTATATTTCCGCTTCACATATTTATGCAAAACCAGGCACCTACCCTGTTTATCTATCTATACTTACGAAATCCGGATGTGCCAGCAGATATTCTACAACCATTACCATAAAAGATACTACTCCTGTAAATCTAATTCCAACTTCCTGTAAAGCGTATTTTAGTTACACCATTCAGGGGTATTCAGTAAAGTTAAATAGTGTCGGTTCTGTTGCTGCATCTGCAACTGATAGTATTCTCAATCGCAATTGGTATTTTGGAGATAGTAC
>CAIWKU010000449.1 GCA_903913355.1 uncultured Bacteroidota bacterium
ATATGCACGATATGTAAAGGTGCTTTGGTTAACATGGCATTTACCATTACTTCCTGAATGGAAATAATATCGGGGGCCCTTACATGTGAGAATACCAAAACATTCATTTCTCCGGCCAGTTGAAATATCCGATAGAATTCTTCGGGTTTTGTCTTGGGTAAATACCCGATAGGCAATCCAATACCCACACCACCTTGTTCAAGGGAATTTTTGATATTGCTCAGGGTTCTATTCATTTCTTCTACAGTAATTGTATCTGTATAAGAAGGGGTAAGAATATTTCCGAGAGATTCAAGGCTGGATTCACCGCGTAGCATTTTCTGATATAACTCATCTACACCTGTTTGATATCTGGTCATTGACCGAAACCGCTCAAATGGCCAACAAACACTTGCACCATAATTGATCAGGGCTTTTGATTTTCGGGTTTCATACCATTTATCTAAAAACTCGATACCCCATTCTAACTCAAGTGCCGTGGTTAGTCCATCATGTAACTGGTATTCCTGTTCTATATTGCTACGCCCGTGTACATGCATATCAATAAAGCCCGGAGCAACCACGAGGCCACTTACATTGATGATCTCTTTTCCTTGTAAGGGCTCAGAACTAATGGCTGCTATCCGATTATTAAGGATACCTATATTTCTAATCGCATCCAGTTTTGTTTCCGGGTCCATCACCCGGCCGCCGGTTAATACAATATCGTATTGGGGAATGGATTGACCAATGGCTGTATTGTTTAATAGAATACAAATACAAAACAGGATTCCGGGAAAAGTAAAGCGCATAGTGAATAATTTATAAGTAGTACAACATTTAATAAATGTGGTTAATCCCTGTTTTAGCTTTGGCGAAATAGCTATGTTATCGTAATGCAAGTGGTAAATAAATATACTGCAAATTAGGTAAACACAAATGTGAAGGCGTGAACCTAAAAGAAAACTCTCGACGGAAATCAGTGAAGAATAAAATTGCTCCTTGTTTATTGTAGGCTATTGATAATGGGTTGATGGTCAGGTGACCAACAATGGCGAGAGCGTTCAATATGCATCAATTTATAAACGATTTTATTTAAGGCATACGACTTTCCAAAAAATCTCTCTATCTTTTAGCCGGTTGCTTTTCAAACAAACACATTTTCATCACCTTAAATTTAAAAACATGAAATCTGTACGCTTGCCAGCTAAACTGTTATTTTCAGCTATCCTGTTACTTTCTGTTTCCTGTAATTCCGGGACAGATAAAAAAGACAAAACCGGCGCAGATAGTACCGGAACTCCGGTAGCCACTGCTGCACCTGTTTCGCAGGATATTATGACCATCAAACACAAAGTAACCAGCTATGCCAAATGGAAACTGGCACATGACTCAGGTGATAGTGCCCGGCTGGCTGTGGGTATGCACAATTATGTTATTGCCCGTGGAGTAGATGATTCCAATATCGTATTTATTGCTATGCATATTGATAGTGTGGAAAAAGCAAAAGCCTTTGCCAACAACCCCAATATGAAAGATATGATGCAAAAAGCGGGGGTAATAGGTAGTGGCGCGGAAGTAGATTACTGGCATACGGTATTTACTGATACAGCCAGTATGCAGCAAACTGTTCGGGTAATGATCAAACACAAGGTAAAGGACTGGGATACCTGGAAAAAAGCGTTTGATGAACATAAACAATCAAGGGTGGATGCCGGTTTAACAGACAGGGTAGTATCGTATGCTATAGGAGATACCCATATGGTTGGGTTGGTTTTTGCTGTTTCCGATATGTCCAAGGCCAAAGCATTTATGAACTCAAAAGATCTTGCAGATAAAATGAAAGCCGGTGGTGTAGAAGGACCGCCTTCGATTTTCTTTTACCAGGTTGTTAAAAAATATTGAGTTGGCCTATTTAAAGTTGCGATTTTAAAATAAAAAAAGAAGGTTATACAATCAAAGTATAGCCTTCTTTTCGCTCTATAAAGAGACAGTTAGTAACATAGGTTAATTACAATGGCTTCATTTCTATTCTATTCAATACGCTTTTTTGAAAAGATCCGATTATGATTCTTTTTACTTTTCCATCCGATTTCTGACCGGAATCACTTCCTTGATTTTAAAAAAATAAATACGAATATCTATTCCTTGGCTTTATTTGTGAAGTACTGTACTACAGTATAAGATAGTTACAGTTGCAACTTTATTAATTTGATTTTGCGTTAGAGATTTGACTTCTTTCTTCTTTAAAAAGGATCCCCAATATTGCTACCTTGGTGACTAATGGTAATGTAAATTAGATAGGTCAGCATTTATACATACCTGCGTTATATACCTCTATCTCCACTCCATCTCCCCCAATAAAACCACCCTTGGGTCTAACACCAATAAATCAGGCTTGACTACTGAGGGTAGTTTGAATTCCGCGTTTAAAGTATTCATTGTCAGCTTCACTATTTCAGGAGAACTGGCACCATTCTTATACACCGCTATCTCAATCGGAAAATCAAATGCCTTTCCGGATGATTGGGTTTGCTGCAGTTGTACAGTAATTTGTTTGGATTGACTGTCATAATTCCAATTACCTTTTAATTGCAGGTTATCTGTTCGATACAGGTATTGGGCAAAGAATGCTTTCAGATCCTGTCCGGAGGCTTTCTCCATTTCTGTAATGAACTGGGACGTAGAGGTATTGGCATTAAAATACTTTTTGTAATACGCCTGTATGCCTTTTCTAAATGCATCATTGCCCATTCTTTCACGCAACATATGTAATACCCAGGCTCCTTTCTGATAAGTGATACCACTGGTTACCGGCCCTGCTTCTGCACTTCTATTCGCAACTATCGCAAATGTGGAATCTTTTTTGGAAAGATCATACACTGTTTTACGGGCCGCTTTGATACCGGAAACAAATTCTTCATGCCCATACGCATTTTCAATAAACAATAAAGTAAAGAATGTGGCAAACCCTTCACTTAACCAGGCATCATCCCATGTGGTTTCCGTTACTGCATTGCCAAACCATTGGTGCGCTATTTCATGGATCACCACATTGCGCAAGCGAACAGATTGTTGTCCGTTTACCAGTTTCTCATCGTAAAAAATAGCCGAAGAGGTTTCCATTCCTCCGCCTACACTTTGTGTTTCAATATTGGCCAGTTTTTCGTAGGCATAGGGCCCTATATAATCAGAATAAAATTGCAATACCTGTTTTGTGGGACTGGCAAAATCAAGAAAGCCGGCATCCCGATCCTTAGGATATACCCAGGTTTGAATGGATTTGCCCTGGAATTCATCTGCATACTGCACCGCAAAATCTGCCACACCCAAAACAAATAACCAGCAGGATACCGGAACAGATTGTTTCCAATGTGTACGTTTAGTTTCTTTATCTATCAACGATTCTTCTAATAATAATCCATTAGAGATCACTTTATAATGGGCGGGTGCTGTAACAATAAATTCACTCGTGGCTTTATCATAAGGATGATCTACTGTTGGCAACCAATGTCGTGCATTATTGGGCCAGTTTTCACACATAAAACTGCGATCGCCAAATTTGGTGGGTTGAATTTTCATGCCGCCTGCAGGTATGCCGCTATAGGTTATTACAATGGTGAGCAACTGGTTAATGGCTGGAACAGTACCGAACTGGATAAGTAACTCATCATTTTTATGTGTAAAGGATAAGGGCTGATGATTGAGGGTTACGGATTGAACTGTCATCCCTTTTCCCTTCCATTTCTCAGCCTGGTTAACCAGATCGAGCCGTATTTTGGAAACATCATTGATTTTGCATTGAAAACTGATGGAGGCAATGCCTTTGAGTTCATCTGTTTTATCGGAGAAGGTAAGATCAAATGAATAATGCAGTATGTCGATACCATAGTTACGGGGGTAGTTATCTGCATATGAGATAGCGATGGTAAAGAGCAGGAAGATGGATAATATTATTTTTTTCATATAGTGATTTGAAGTTAAAAGTAGTTGTTGGTCAGGCGACCAACAACGGGGTAAATGCAAGCAATAACGGCAAAAAATGCAGTCACCAAATGCATGAAACCAATTTACTGAATTATTTATTTATCAACCGGACAATACTTTGCAACCC
>CAIWKU010000450.1 GCA_903913355.1 uncultured Bacteroidota bacterium
ACGCTTACTCGGATATTCATTTATATTCCTTCGTATCATAGTCGTATTTGCTTCGGGTACACTAAAAGCCCCTTCGGTTTTTGCGAAAACTGATAAAAAGGAATACTGACTCGCTCTGACAGCCAGATCATTGCAAACAACAAGTAAATACGAGCTAAATACGACTTTGACAAGAAGCAAATTCCCTATAAAGTCTCTATAAGGTCTCTATAGGGTCTCTATAAGGTCTCTATAAGGTCTCTATAAGGTGTTAGGATAAATAGGTAAAATAGGATCAAAGAAAGGGGTTCACCCTTAGCTGGAGCTGGCGATGAATTGAAGCTGTCACCGGGATAAAATTACAAAATTTAAAATCCAGGGTATAAAAAATCGACAATTAATTTTTCTATCCAGTAATGACACTTAGTGGGGTTGGTTTATTCATTATTTCTTATTCACTAAATACACCCCCACCAAAAT
This sequence comes from uncultured Bacteroidota bacterium, assembly GCA_903913355.1. Taxonomy (GTDB): domain Bacteria; phylum Bacteroidota; class Bacteroidia; order Chitinophagales; family Chitinophagaceae; genus Sediminibacterium. Next base: position 460 of record CAIWKU010000450.1, read on the forward strand.
AATTCCTAAGCATCCTACCTGTATCAGGCTGATATTCTCTCCTCCCCAAACACCCCATCCCACTGCTACAAAAGGAACACCATAGGTTACCGTTGACGCAAATAAAGTACCATTGCGTTTTATCAGCATATAAAAAATGATGCTCGCAACTGCCGTACCCATAATGCCTAATGTAGCTGCGGCTAATGTAGATAAAACAAAAGGTTGGGTAGTGAGAGGTAAATCAAAATAACCGGTACTAAATAAAATCACCAGGCAGGGAATAATCAGAAAAACAAAAGCTACTGTAGCTATGTGCAAAGCACTTACCCCTTTCATATACCTGCTTACCATATTCACATTCAAGCCATATAGGATAGTGGCTGCTAATACCAGTGAAGAATAGGAAAGATGCTGAAACCCGATCCTGCCACTATTGGCCATTAATAAAGTAAGACCTATGAACCCGATCAGTACGCCAATGATTTTGATGAGTTTGGCTTGTAACTGAAAAAAGCCAATCCCAATCAATATCGTAAACATAGGGGTAAGTGCATTCAGTATCGCTGCCAGTGAGCTATCAATCCGGGTTTCGGCAATACAAAATAAATAGGCAGGAACAAAACTGCCTATCAGACCGGATAAGATTACCAGGAATAACTTGTTTCTAGGTACTTCCCGTAAAGCCTTATTGGCAAAAGGAATCAGTACCAATCCCGAACATAATATACGAATAGAAGCCACCTGGTAAGCACTTAAACGATTCATGCCACCTTTCATCAAGATAAAGGAACTACCCCATATCATACAAAGTGATAGAAAAAGCGCCCAATTGATCAATTTATCTTTCAATAATGCTAATTTTTCCCAAAGTTGCTGTTTTTACAAAAGCAAAAGATACTTTTAGACAAACTTCCTAACCGTGCCAGCCATCCATCTCGATAAGATCAGTACCAAAGCCCCCAAAAAACATGATAAAGAGAAAATAAAAGCCAAAACCGTCCAATTGATTGAAGAATTGGATGATCTGCAAAATCTATTGTTTGCTGAATCCAAACACGCCATTTTGGTGATTATTCAGGGAATGGATGCAAGCGGCAAAGACGGAACTGTTCGAAATGTTTTTGGCAAACTAAACCCGCAGGGCGTTTTGGTTAGTTCTTTTAAAGTACCTACAGCCCTGGAACTTTCGCATGATTTTTTATGGCGTATTCATGAACATGCCCCGGCAAAAGGATCAATACAGGTATTTAACCGATCGCATTATGAGGATATTCTGATTACCCGGGTACATAAATCCTGTAGCGATCCGGTTGCCAAAACCAGGATGAAAGCGATCAATGAATTTGAAGACCTGCTGGTGAAGCATAATAACACGAATATCCTTAAATTCTACCTGCATATTTCTCCGGAAGAACAGCAGATACGATTAAAAGAAAGGATCAAGAACCCACAAAAACAATGGAAGTATAACCAGAAGGATTTTGAAGAGGCCAAACTCTGGAAACTGTATATGAAAGCATATCAGGATTGCTTTACGCATTGTAATGCCGTGCCCTGGACAATCGTTCCCTCCGACCAGAACTGGTATAAGGAATATATTGTGGCCAGTGCTTTGCATACCTTATTAAAAGGGCTCAATATGCAATACCCCGGCCTCAAAAAATAAGGGCAAACTATTCATCTAGCCTGTAAGAGACAGACAATCACAGAAAAAAAGTATTATTTCAAAAAAATAATTACTTTCATCACCCTAAAATGATTGAATATGGGTATGCTTAAAGAGTTTAAAGAGTTTGCCATGCGGGGCAATCTGGTAGATATTGCCGTAGCTTTTGTAATGGGAGCTTCTTTTGGAAAAATTGTTACCTCTTTCGTTGATGGAATTGTCATGCCGCTGATCAGTATGCTTACCGGAGGCGTTAATTTTAATGATAAAGTGCTCGTGTTAAAAGAAGGGATTCCGGCCGTAAAAGATGCGGCTGGTAAACTGGTAACACCTGCTGTAGCAGAAGTGGTGGTTAAATATGGTGCTTTTATTACCAATGTGTTTGATTTTATCGTTGTTTCCTTCTCTGTTTTTCTGGTTATTCAGGCGATTAATCGTTTAAAGAGGGTATCAGAAAAAGACCAACC